>JALREG010000391.1 GCA_023253905.1 Burkholderiaceae bacterium | reverse complement strand
CCTGCCTGTTCCTGCAAGCGCCTGCTTTCACAAGCCCTCGCTTTCACAAGCCCTCGCTTTCACGAGCCCTCGCTTTCACAAGCCCTCGCTTTCACGAGCATTTACCCGCCATCGGCCGCCGGATCGATGCGTCTGTGGGTTGATCCGTGCGGCAGGAAACCGGAGATAATAGCGTTTGCACGTGTCTTCGGCAAATTTGGCAGGACGGAGCACACCCCGCTTAACGAAAGGACGTCTCGCATGTACGAATCCGACATCACCCGCTTCCTGAAAGACCTGCGAGCCGAACGTCCGCACCTCGAACAGGCGCAACGCGACGGCCGGGCAATCTGGTGGGACAAACCGCAAGACCTGGACACCTCCCGTCGACACCACGACTCGCGAATCGCCCAGCGCCCCTACGTCTACTCGCAAAAACCTTGAGCCAGGACCCACCCGCCGGGGACGCCGGCACGCCGGAGCAGCTTGAGCTGCGGATCGTTGCGCGCCTCTACGGCGCGCCGCTCGAGTCACTCCCTCAAGACCTGTTCATTCCGCCCGACGCCCTGGAGGTCTACCTCGAGTCCTTCGAGGGGCCGCTCGACCTCCTGCTCTACCTGATCCGCAAGCAGAACTTCAACATCTTCGACATTCCGATGGCTGAGGTCACCCGGCAATACCTCGCCTACATCGAGCAAATCCGCGAGCGCGATCTCGAACTCGCCTCCGATTACCTGCTGATGGCCGCACTCCTCATCGACATCAAGTCGCGGATGTTGCTGCCCGTCAAACGTGCCGACGGCGAAGAAGAAGCCGCTGATCCGCGCGCCGAACTCGCCCGCCGGCTGATCGAATACGAGAACATGAAGCTCGCTGCTCACCGCCTGGAAACGCTGCCCCAGATTGGCCGCGATTTCCTGCCGGCAGCGGCCATCGCCCAGACCGGCGGCGTGGTGCAGCTTCCCGAGGTGAGCCTGGATGACCTGCGCCATGCCTGGGCTGACATCCTCCGCCGTGCAAGCCTGATCCAGCACCACCGCATTAGCCGCGAGGAACTCTCGGTCCGCGACTTCATGACCCGAATCCTGCGCAGCCTTCACAACCGCCGGTTCGCCGAATTCGAAGACCTGTTTGAAATCGAGCAGGGGACCCAGACGGTGGTGGTCACTTTTATTGCGCTCCTCGAGCTCGCCCGCGAATCGCTGGTGGAAATTACCCAGGCCGAAGCCTTCGCCCCGATTTACGTCCGGCTTGCTTACCAGCCGAGCTGAGTGCCCCGGCCCGCGCCTGATGCCACTCGCAATCACCGAATCGGCCGACCTGTCCGCGCTCAACGCTTTTGGGATCGCTGCGCGCGCACGCCAACTGATCACGCTGACTGACGAGGCCGATGCGCCCGAGGCAATTGATCAGCTTCGATCAGCCCCGCGATCGCTCTTGCTTGGCGCGGGTAGCAATCTGCTTTTCACCGGCGATGTCGACGGCACAGTGCTTAAGGTGTCACTCACTGGTCGCAAGGTGGCTGACGCCGCGATCGCGGGCGTGGGGCTCGATGACACCACCGTCCTGGTCGAGGCTGCGGCGGGCGAACCCTGGCACGACTTCGTTCTTTGGACGCTCGCTCAGGGGCTCAGCGGCCTGGAAAATCTCGCCCTCATTCCAGGTAGCGTGGGCGCCGCGCCGGTGCAGAACATTGGCGCTTATGGCGTTGAACTACGCGAACATCTGCACTCGGTTCGGGCGCTGTCGCTCGAAGATGGCCGATCCTGCGAGTTCGCGGCCGCTGAATGCGGATTCGGCTACCGGGACAGCCGATTTCGCAGCCGCACGGGGCGCGCGCAATGGCTGATCCTGTCGGTACGCTTCGCGCTCTCACGTTATCCCAGGCCGACACTCCACTACCCCGATCTTCAGACGGCCTTTCCGCCCACTGCCCCGCCACCCTCGCCGCTCGCCATCGCCCGTGCAGTCTGCGCCATTCGAGAACGCAAGCTTCCCAACCCGGCTGAACTCGGCAATGCCGGCAGTTTTTTCCGTAATCCGGTGGTGGATGCGACACACGCCGATCGGCTGGCCGCCAACCACCCTGGGCTCCCGGTCTACCGGGACCCCGCAACGCCCCATCAGGCCAAGCTGCCTGCGGGTTGGCTGATCGAACAATGCGGCTGGAAAGGCGCCCGTCGCGGCGATGCCGGCGTGCACACCCAGCATGCGCTGGTGCTGGTGAATTACGGGCGCGCGCGGGGCGCTGATATTGCCGCGCTGGCCGCCGACATTCAGGCCTCGGTCTTCGAGCGATTCGGTGTGCGACTCGAGCCTGAAGTGGTTTTTGTCTGACGCTCCACCGATTGCCCCGCCGGGTGCCGTGCCAGTGGCCGCTAACCGCGGCGAAACACCCAGGTGTCGGCGTCCGAGGCCGAGGAGTCGAAGCGATAGCCATCACGATCGAACGCCTTCAAGCCCTCGGGATCCTCGATTCTCTGGTCGATGGCATACCGCGTCATGCTGCCGCGTGCGCGCTTGGCGGAAAAGCTCACCACCTTCCAGCCCGTTTCGCGTCGCTCCTCAAAGACCGGCTGCACAATGCGCACCCCCAGGGCCTTGGGCGGCACAGCGCGGAAATATTCGTTGGATGCCAGATTGACGAGAACCGGATGGGCATGTGCCGCTAACTCGGTTGCGAGCGCGCGGGCCAGCCGCTCGCCCCAGAAGCGGTACAGATCGGGGCCGCGCCCGGTCTCCATTCGCGTACCCATCTCAAGCCGGTAGGGCTGAATCAGGTCGAGCGGGCGCAACACGCCGTACAGGCCAGACAGGATTCGGACCCGCGCCTGCGCCCAACCCAGGGCTGTCTCATCAAGCGTAGGCGCCGATAGCCCCTCGTAGACATCGCCCGCAAAGGCCAGCGCGGCCTGTCTGGCGTTGGCGCGGTCAAACGGCGCTTTCCAGGCGCGAAAGCGCTCGGCATTCAACTGCGCGAGCGCCGGGCTGATCTCCATCATGTCCTGGAGCTGCGCGGCAGGCAGCTTTTTCAGCCGTGACACCAGACGGGCCGACTCCTGAAGAAAATCCGGCTGCGAGAAGTTTGAAGTGACGGGCGGGGATTCGAAGTCCAGCGTCTTGGCGGGCGACAGAACGATAATCATGCTTGGTGCGCGGCGACCGGTGGATAACGGAATGCCGCGATGATGGCACGGTTGGCAATGCCCCCTCGAGATCACGGAACTTCAGGTGTGCGGATGTCCGTCTCACCCCGGCGCCAGCGGCCGCCGCGCGACGGTTGCCGAATGTGCCAGATGGCGTTCAATATCGACTCGTCCCATCCGACCGATATCGCTGGCAATTTCAAGCTCGCAGTGGGCCTTGCACGGCGGCGAAAGCGCCGCGCGCAGCGCGCCCAGCATCGCCGGGGGGGCGACCAGCGCAAGTCTGCGAAAGCTGCCCTCCGCAAGCCCACGATCAATGCGATCGGCAATCCGCTCAGCGAACCGATGGCGACTGGCTGCACGAAGGCTGGTGTGCGGCGAGATCGCATGCCGCGCGCCGCCCACACTTTCAAACGATCGCCCGGGTCGGTCGTGAAGAAGCGCGCGTTCCGGCAGACGCCCCTCCGGCTGTATCAGGTCTTCGATCTCACGAAGCGGCGCGGGTAGTTCCGCTGCCATGAAGATCCGAGCGCGCGCTGAATCCGCCACTACCACCCACCATCCTGCTTCCATGGTCGTACCTCCGTCGCGCCAGGCGCCACACATCAGCTCGCGGCAGGGTTGCCGCCACTGAATCGACCCTAGCGATGCCCGGCTGCGCCCCCATTGACCCTCGACATGGACCTTCCTTCTTCCTCCTGCCCGTCCGATGAGCGGTGCGACGTGCCTTGCTGGGCCGGGCATCAGGCGGGTACGCTTCGGAAATGAAATTCCGCATCGTAGTGTTCGCGGTCGTCGCTGCGGGCATCGTGGCGGCCCTGGCCGCTACCCTCATCACAAGATTTGACCCCGAGGCCGCCGCCGACGAAGTGCGCGAGTTCGTTCGCGAGCGCTATGGGCGCGAACTCCGCTTCGAGGGCTCACTCGCGCTCTCGCTCTGGCCTGTGCTGTCCGTGGCGGTGCCACGCGCGACCTTGTCCGATGTGGGTTCAGAGCGGCAGGCCGCCAGCATCGAACGCGCCAACGTTGAAATCGCGTGGTTGCCCCTTCTTCGCGGTCGGGTGATCGTTGAGCACGCACGGGTGAAGGGGCTCCACCTCAGCATCGAACAGCGCGCTGATGGCACCCGCAACATCGACAATCTGATTGCGCCGCTGTCAGCCACCCCCGATACCGCACCGGGCGATGAGCCGCCAGCGCGCCGCCCGCGACTCGAAATCGGCAAGGTCGAGCTCTCCGAGGCAAGCATCGAATATTCGGACGCCGCGCGCGGCATCATCGTCTGGCTCGACGACATCGAACTCAAGCTCGATGAGGTTGATTCAAAGATGGTCACGCCCATGTCGCTGCGTGCGCGCTGGGTGTCCGCCCCATTGGGTCTCAGCGCACTGGTACGGGTCAGCGGCACACTCGACATCGACCCGACAAAGCGAACCGTCGGCGTTCGCGGGGCGGAAATGAGCGTGCGCGGCTTCAAGGATGGGCGCCCGCTCGACGCGAACGCTCGGGCGCGGCGCATGTCGGTCACCCTGGGTCGCCCTGGCCTGGTCGGCCGCCTCGAGTCTTTCGCCATCGGCTTGAAGGTGGGCGGTGGCGACTGGGCAATTGACGCCGCGCACGCCCGCGGCGCTGCGCTCGAATACGACGGGACCCGGTTGACCTTTGTGGCCAGCGGCATGGAGGCGAACGCGCGCGGGCGCGTGCGTCACGGTACGTTCGAGGCCAGCCTGGCGCTTCCCGAAGTCGTCATCGCCAACCCCACCAGCCGCGGCAAGCCGATCGACGCGGCGCTGCGTTGGCGCGGTTCACAAGAGCTCGACCTGAAGCTCACGCTGGACGGCCTGTCGGGCGGCGTGCAGAACTTCTCGGCCAGCCGCCTCACGCTGTCAGCGGATGCCACAGCCGGGTCGCTTGAGTCGACCCTCCGGCTCACCGGAGCAATACGCGCGGACCTCGATGCAGCGAGTATCAATCTGGGGCAGATTGCAGGCACCTTGGCGCTCGACCCAGGCTCGGGTCAACCCACGGTCCGGTTACCGCTCAGCGGCTCCCTCCACACGGAAGGCTCCGCCCGAACCATCGATGCCGATATCGAAACGCGCCTTGAGGCGAGCCTCATGCGGCTACGCACCCGCTATGACCCCACCCGGACAGAAGGCCGCCTTGCCCACACGCTGGTCGCGGATCAACTCGACCTCGATCGCGTCGACGCCCTTCTTTCACCGGTACTCCATGCCCTCGAGGCTCCCTCGCGTCGCGCCGATGCCCAGATCAGCCGGCAAGCGGAGCGCTCTGCAGAGCCTGGCCGCGCCAGTGCTCCGCCCCTACCCGCGAACACCCGGGCGCGCGCGGCCTCAACCGAACCGGTCAAGCCGCAGGCGCACACACTTGCCGCCACACTTCAGCGCGCAGCGGGCGGCCACTGGACTGCAGACCTGCAGGTCGGGCAGCTGAAGGCCGACTGGGTTCGCGCCGCCGCAGTGAAACTCTCGGCGCAATCCTATGAAGAGGGGTTCCGGATCCCCGCCCTGTCTCTTTCCATGCATGGCGGAACCCTGACCGCGCAGGCCGACTTCAATCGTCTGAGCGAGCGCTTCACCCTCGCCACTCAGGCTCGCGCAGTCGACATCGCGGCTCTGCTCGACACCCTGGGACAGCCGCGCCGCCTCGAGGGACTCGCCGACTGGCGCGCCGAACTGAGCGGTCAGCTAGCAAACGCTCCGCTGGCGGACAGCCTCAGCGGCGACGTCGCGTTGACGGTCAACGATGGTCGGCTTCACGGGGTCGACCTGCCGCGGGCAGTACGCGATGCCGCGCAGCGTATTCGCGCGGGCCGTGACGCCCGGGCCGACGCCGCAGAGGTCGCTCAGTCTACAACCGTCACGGCCGGAAGCTTCACCGAGTTCAATCGCCTGGCCGCCCGCTTCAACGTTCGCGATGGCAAGGCGAGAAGCCGCGATCTGCTCCTTGAAACAGCCATGGTGCGGGCCAGTGGTAGCGGCGTCGTCGATCTTCAGCAGCAGGCCGTGGAGGCCAACTTTCGCGTAGGTCTGGTGAGTGCCGGCAGCGACCCGCTGCTCGCGGCCTTGAATCGGTTCAGCCTTCCCGTGCAGGTCAGGGGTCCGCTCAGCCAGCCGGAGTGGCGAGTGGATATCGCGTCAATGCTGCCGCCACGGTTTCGGCGCTGAGCAGCGAATGGCTGGTTTTCGGAGCCGTCGCCCCCACGTATCATTCGTGGGGTAGCCATCCCCCGCCCAGGAGCCGCTCTTGCAGGACCCCAACAAGCCCATACGCCTTCAATTCCAGGCCAACGTCCAGGGCGGTGGCCCTGTGGCGAAATTCATCGCCGGAATCGTCGGTCTTGCGGTCATCGGCGCGGCGCTTTTTTTATCTGTTTTCGTGTTCGCTGGCCTGCTTGTGGTGGGCGTGCTCGCGGGCGGATGGATTTGGTGGCGAACTCGCAAGCTGCGCAAGCAGTTGCGCGAATCCATCGATGCGGCAGCGCGCGAAGCCCTCCGACAGGCCGAAGCGCGTACCGCTGCAAGTCCGGTCCGCCAGGGTACCGTGATCGAGGGAGACTTCATCCGCGCCAAGCCGACCGACCCTGCGGAGGGCTCTGAGCCGCGTCGGTAGGCAGACGGGGCAGCTTTGGCGCCAAGGCTCTGAGCCAGACGCACGCGCCTGTGATGCTGCCTCAGGAACCCGAAACACCAACGACTGCTGCGGCTACGGCATACGGTTGATCAACCCATGGGCATTCAGCGCGAGCCGGTGAGCCCCTGGGCGCAACCGCCTGGACCCGCCGGTTTGGGCTCAGGCTGAGCGCATAAAAAAAGCGGCCCCGTGAGGCCGCTTTTTCCGGTTGAACACCACCGCCAGCGCCAGGCGCCAGCGGTTGAGGTGCTCGCCTGTCAGCTGAGGTGCTTGCCCACCAGCTTGGTCATCTCGAACATGTTGACCGACGCTTTCCCAAACACTGCCTTCAGCTTGTCGTCAGCGTTGATCTGACGCTTGTTGGTCGCATCCTGAAGCTTGGCCTTCTTGATGTACTCCCACATACGCTTCACGACTTCGGTACGCGGCAGCGGCTTGTCACCCACCACGGCAGCCAGGGCGGCGCTGGGGGTCAGGGCCTTCATGAATGCAGCGTTGGGGGTACGGGCCTTTTTGGCAGCCGGCTTTTTCGCGGGGGCCGCTTTTTTGGCGGGCGCAGCTTTCTTGGCTGGCGCAGCTTTCTTGGCCGGGGCCGCTTTCTTGGCGGCTGGCTTCTTCGCCGCTACTTTAGCGGCGGGCTTCTTGGCGGCGGGTTTCTTTGCGGCCTTCTTGGCAGTTGCCATGTTCGACTCTCCTGGTTCGAATCCGGGGTGGATAGCGGTCTTGCCGGTCACGGGGAAAAAAACGATTTATCCCCGGATCCATGCAAGACCGAAGAATGCCGGATAAATGCGCAGGCGCCAATAGGGAGAACACGAGTTTTTTTCCGTGTTGTACCGAAGAAGCAGCGCACGGGATCCGGCAAAGCCTCAGGCGGCCTCGCCCTCACGCGAGGCACGCCGCCGTTCATGCTCCTTCAGGAAGCGCTTGCGAAGGCGAATCGACGAAGGCGTGACCTCCACCAGCTCATCGTCGGCAATGAATTCGACCGCCTTTTCGAGGGTCAATTCAACCGGCGGCGTGAGCTGAATGTTTTCGTCCTTCCCCGAGGCGCGAACGTTGGTGAGCTTCTTCTCGCGAATCGGATTGACTACCAGATCGTTGTCGCGGGTATGGATCCCAATCACCATGCCCTCATAAACCGGGTCATTGGGCTTGACAAACATCCGTCCACGGTCCTGCAGCTTCCAGAGCGCATAGGTGACGGCTGCGCCATCGTCCTGCGAGATGAGCACCCCGTTGCGACGCGCGTCGATCTCACCTGCCCAAGGGGCGTACTCATCGAACACATGGCTGGCGATGCCCGTACCGCGGGTCAGGTTCAGAAACTCGTTGTGAAAACCGATCAGGCCACGCGCGGGTACGCGGTAGTCGAGGCGCACGCGTCCTCTGCCATCGGGCTCCATGGCCACCAGCTCACCGCGCCGTCCGGCGAGCATCTCCATGACACCGCCCTGGTGCGCATCTTCGATATCGATCGCCAGCGTTTCGAACGGCTCGAGCCGTTCACCATCAACCACCTGTATGCGGGGCTTGGGACGCGAAACAGCCAGCTCATAGCCCTCACGTCGCATGTTCTCGATCAGGATGGTGAGGTGCAGTTCACCACGGCCCGACACGATGAACGTGTCCGAATCAGCCGTGAATTCAACTCGAAGCGCCACGTTGCTCTTCAACTCGCGCTCGAGCCGCTCGCGCAGCTGCCGGCTGGTCACGAAGCGGCCTTCTCGTCCTGCCATCGGCGAGGTGTTGACCAGAAACTCCATGGTCATGGTGGGCTCATCGACACTCAGCATGGGAAGTGCCTCAGGCTGCGCGGTATCGGCGAGCGTGCAGCCGATTCCCAGTTGCTCAATGCCGTTGACGGCCACGATATCGCCAGCCTGCGCTTCGTCGACCACCACCCGCTCGAGCCCCTTGAAGCGGAGCACCTGATTGACCTTCGCCTGCACCGGACTCACGCCGCTGGTGGCCGGGTCACCGTGAAGAATCATGACCGGCTGCCCGGTACGAATGCGTCCTCGATTGATCCGCCCGATGCCGATTCGCCCCACATAGCTCGAATAATCCAGCGCTGAAATCTGCAGCTGAAGCGGCCCGTCCGGGTCGTCGGCGCGCGCCGGAACGTGCTGCAGGACTGCCCGAAAGAGCGGATCCATATCGCAATTGCCCGCCTCAGCAGCAGGCAGATCACGGAGCGAATCCAGCGCATAACCATTGACCGCCGAGGCGTACACCACCGGAAAATCAAGCTGTTCTTCGCTTGCGCCCAGGCGGTCAAACAGATCGAAGGTCTGGCTCACTACCCAGTCAGGACGCGCACCCGGCCGGTCAATCTTGTTCACCACCACAATCGGACGAAGCCCCAAGGCAAGCGCCTTGCGCGTCACGAAGCGGGTCTGCGGCATCGGTCCTTCGACCGCATCGACCAGCAGCAATACGCCGTCAACCATCGACAGCGCGCGCTCCACCTCGCCGCCGAAGTCAGCATGCCCCGGGGTATCAACAATATTGATCCGGGTGCCATCGAAATCGACCGCACAGTTTTTGGCCAGAATCGTGATGCCGCGCTCGCGTTCGAGATCGTTGCTATCCATCACGCGCTCAGCCACCTGCTGATTGGCACGGAAGGTGCCCGACTGGCGCAGCAGCTGATCGACCAGCGTGGTCTTGCCATGATCGACGTGGGCGATGATGGCGATGTTGCGAATGGCCTGGGTAGTCATGAGAGGAAGTCCTGAGGATAGCGTTCTGTTTTAAATGAAACACAATTAGGGTGACCGCCGCGTGACACGACGTGTCGCCTCGAAATCAACAATCGGCAGGCGCGGCAATCAAGCGCTGAGAGATCAGTACGCCCTCTTCCAGCATCGCCACGCCGAGGAGCCGATCGGCGTGATAGACACGCACCCGCTCGGGCGGTGAATCGGTGCGCGGGGCCACCCGCAGGCGCTGGCCCTGGCTGAGACGCAGCGCCGACTCCGAATCCAGTTCGATCCGGGTGAGACGCTGCAGCAGACGGTCTAGCGGCGCCAACTGGGCGCGCCGCTCGGCAAGCGGCAACGCTTCGAGCGCTTCAAGCGACACCGCGCTATCGAGCGTGAGCGTATCGACCGCTTCGCGACGCAGATCCGAAAGCCACGCCCCGCAACCCGCCGCCTCACCAATATCCTCGGCCAGCGTTCGCACATACGTGCCCTTGCTGCACACCACACGAATTTGCGCCGTATCGCCCTCGGCATGGAGCAGGTCGATCCGGTGAATTGTGATGTCGCGCAGCGCGCGCTCGATCTCGATGCCGCTGCGTGCGTACTCGTAAAGGGGCCTTCCTTGATGCTTGAGCGCGGAGTGCATCGGCGGGCGCTGTGCCATCACGCCGATGAACTGTTCGAGCGCGGCCCGCAATACAGGCTCGGCAGGCAAGCGGCCGCCGGTTGGGGTGAGGGTCCCCTCAGCGTCGCCAGTGCTGCTGGTCTCGCCCAACCGGAGCGTCGCGGCATACGTCTTGTCGGCCTCCAGCAGGTCATGCGCAAACTTGGTGGCTTCACCAAACAGAATCGGAAGGAGACCGCTTGCCATGGGGTCGAGCGTGCCGCCATGACCCGCCTTGGCAGCGCCTAACAGCCGGCGCGCAGTCAGCATGGCGTGGTTCGAACTCAACCCCTTGGGCTTATCGAGCAGCAGCACGCCGTCTACGCGATCGCGAATGGGTGCCGGGCGCTCGGCGCGGGACTGCCGCGCCTCGGAGGCTGCACTCACTCGTCAGCCTGGCGACGGTTGGCTTCGCTGATCAGACGGTCGAGCTCCAGCCCGCGAAGTGTGGAGCGGTCGAGCACGAAGCGCAGTTCGGGCGTGGTGTGGATACGAACGCGTCGGCCGATCTGACCGCGCAAAAAACCCGCCGCCCGCATCAGCGCCTGGGTCGTGGCCTTGACGGTGGCGTCATCATCCGGAAGCACCGTGAAATACACCGTGGCATAGGCGTAATCGGGCGTGAGATCAACCCCGGTGAGCGTGACCATGCCCGGGCCCGGATCTTTCAGTTCGCCGCGGATCAGGAGCGCGAGTTCCTGATGAATCAGTTCCGCGACCCTGATCCCGCGAGGGGTCGCGGATGCACTGCGCTTAGCCATCGTGCTGCCTTACAACGAGGTTCGTGCGACTTCCTTGACTTCGAACGCTTCGATCTGGTCGCGCTCACGAATGTCGTCATAGCCGCGCAGCGACAGACCGCATTCAAAGCCTTCCTTCACCTCGCGTACGTCATCCTTGAAGCGTTTGAGCGAATCGAGCTCGCCGGTCCAGATGACCGTGTTGTCGCGAAGCAGTCGTACGCGTGCGCCCCGGCGAACCACGCCCTCGAGCACCATACAGCCGGCGATCGTCCCCACCTTGGAGACGCGGAAGATCTGCCTGATTTCCACCAGGCCGAGGGTTTCTTCCTTCTGCTCGGGCGAGAGCAGACCGGCCATGGCCGCTTTGACCTCGTCGACGGCGTCATAAATGATGTTGTAGTAGCGGATATCAACGCCGTTGGTTTCAGCCAGGCGCTTGGCGGCCTGATCGGCGCGCACATTGAAGCCAATGATGACTGCCTTCGAGGCGGTCGCCAGGTTGACATCGGACTCGGTGATCCCACCCACCGCCTGGTGCACCACAGTGATGCGTACTTCGTCGGTGCTGAGTTTGAGCATGGCGTGGGTAAGCGCCTCCTGCGAACCCTGCACATCGGCCTTGATGATGAGGGGCAGCGTTTTCACATCGCCTTCAGCCATCTGCTCGAGCATATTCTCGAGCTTGGCCGCCTGACGCTTGGCGAGCTTCACATCACGGAATTTACCCTGGCGGAACAGCGCGATCTCGCGCGCCTTGCGCTCATCGCCCAGCACGATCACTTCCTCGCCTGCGGCGGGCACTTCAGCGAGCCCCTGAATCTCAACCGGAATCGAGGGACCCGCCTCGGTCACTGGCCGGGCGTTTTCATCGAGCATGGCGCGCACGCGACCAAACGCAGAGCCGGCGAGCACAACGTCACCCCGCTTGAGCGTCCCGGACTGAACCAGAACCGTGGCAACCGGACCGCGCCCTTTGTCGAGGCGGGCTTCAATGACCAGACCTTTAGCCGCGCCATCGCGCACCGCCTTCAGTTCGAGCACTTCGGCCTGTAGCAGCACGTTTTCCAGCAGGGAATCAATGCCTTCGCCAGTCTTGGCCGACACGGGCACCAGTGGCGAGTCACCACCGTATTCCTCGGGCACCACCTCCTGCGCCACCAGCTCCTGCTTGACTCGGTCCGGGTTGGCCTCCGGCTTGTCGATCTTGTTCATGGCGACCACGATCGGCACATTGGCTGCACGGGCATGCCGGATGGCCTCGATCGTCTGGGGCATCACGCCGTCGTCGGCGGCAACCACCAGAATAACGATGTCGGTGGCCTTGGCACCGCGCGCCCGCATTGCGGTGAACGCCTCGTGGCCTGGGGTATCGAGGAAGGTGATGACGCCACGTGGCGTGTTTACATGGTAAGCACCGATGTGCTGCGTGATACCGCCGGCCTCGCCGGCTGCCACCTTGGCACGACGGATCGAATCAAGCAGCGAGGTCTTGCCGTGATCGACGTGACCCATGACGGTCACCACGGGCGGACGCGACAACTGCTCGCCGTAATCGATGGACTCAGGGCAATAAAAAAACCTGGCATTCCAGTGACCATCTACTCTGATTCCAAATATGTAGTCGAGGCAGTTCAGCAGAAATGGGTTTGGGGGTGGCTCAAAAAGAATTTTAAGGATAAAAAGA
>JALREG010000099.1 GCA_023253905.1 Burkholderiaceae bacterium | reverse complement strand
CCCTGACGTAGCGGCAGGCATTGCGCTGGTGGCGTCGGCCGCCCCGATGAAGGTGTCAGAGGCGCTCCTTGAGGCCGCTCGTACCGACGAACCGCGCGCATTCGACATGATCAACGCCTGGTCGCACGCCACCATCAACGCGCGTCCGGGGTGTCCGGGGCCTGGGTTTTCAATCTTCGTCCAGAACCGACGACTGATGGAACGCCAGACGAAAGGGGTGCTCTTCAACGATTTTTCCGCCTGCAACGCCTATGACCAGGCTTTCGAAGCAGCACGCAAGGTGGCCTGCCCCGCATTACTGGTTTTGGGCGGCCGAGACATGATGACCCCGCCCAAGGCCGCCAAGGCACTCGCCAATGCCCTGACCGAGTCCGCCCGTGCGCAGCATCTGCCTGCGCCGCAAATCACCGAGGTGCCTGGCTGTGGTCATGCGTTGATGAGCGAACGCCCGGACGTGCTTCTTGAAGCGCTGCATCGATTCACCCGCACGCTGCGATTCACACCCGCCGTTCAGCCGGCAAGCGCCTGACCTAAAGGCTGGTCCAGCCTGTCCCCCTGCCAGGCCGCAGCCCCGCCCGACTGCCCCGCCCACCACAGGTCGTCAAATAACGGTCGCAGCGTAAGCGCTTGCGGGGAATTGGCCCAGGCCCAGCGCTCCGACCAGACGTCGGACGCCCCCACGCGCCTTCCGCGTTCCTCGACCTGAGTCGGGCCGGGCGTCGATGGATGCCCCGCCAGATGCACCAACCGAATGACATAACCGAGGCGCTCCAGCATCTCGGCAGCCTGCTCGGCGCGCTGAGCGTTGTTCCCGAAGTGCTCGGCGAGACTGCGCGCAGCCAGTGCGACGACCTGCGAATTGCCAGCGGAATGCTCACCGGAGACAACCTGGAGCAGCGCTCGCAGCACCGTGATCCCATCGTCAAACCGACTGCCTGGCGAATCATCACGCGTGGGCTCATCAAGCGGCGCCGACCAGTGTCGAAGGCTCGCTGCGAGCAGCGCGCCCGCCAGCACCGCCGCCCAGGCGAGAAACAACCAGATCAGAAGGAGCGGTAACGCCGCAAATGCGCCGTACACCACTTCATAAGTGGGCAACTGGCGAACGCTCCAGCCGAGGCCACGCTGCAGCAGTACCAACAGCATGCCCGACAGCACGGCCCCCACCAGCGCATGAAGCGGAACCACACGTACCGCCGGCAGCAGCAAAAACATGAGCCACAGCCCCACCGCCCCCAGCAGCCAGGGAAGGGCTGCGAACCAGATCGACTGCACCCAGATCTGTTCGACGCCACGGGTCAGTTCGGCGATGACATGGCTATTCAGAGCCAGCACCGCCGCAAGCGCGATTGGCGCAAGCGTGAGGAGCGCCCAATAAAGTCCGATCCGGTGCGGCAGGGATCGGCGCCTCCCGGTGCTCCAGATCGCATTCATCGTGGTCTCGATCACCCGAAGTGCTGTGACCGCGGTCATGAAGAACAGGATGCCGCCCACGAGCGAAAGGCGACTCGCCCGCCCCGCGAACTCCTCGAGGTAGCCCATCACGGTCTCGCTGAACGCCTCCGGAAAGAGATTGCGCATCAGGAAGTCTTGAACGCTTTCCTGCAGCCGCTCGAATAACGGCAGCGCGGACAGCACGGACAGGGCGATCGATAGCACCGGAACAGCAGCAAAAAGGGAGAGAAAAGCGAGGCTCGCAGCGGTCTGCTGAAGGCGAAGGCGTCGCGCCCGTCGGAGCATATCGAGCACCAGGCGCCGAGCCCGCTCGCGAAACGTAGCGTGGTGTACGTCCCGTTCAAGCATGGATGACCCCCGAGCTACCGTCGACAACCTGCGCACGGATGGAGCGCCATCGCCAAGCGCGGGCCACCCAAGCGGTCGGTAACCGGCGGCGCGACAAGGTCATCGCGAGCTCGCCTCTATAATCCGCCGCGTGCCGTCCACGATCATCCTCAAACGTCTCGTCGTCAGCTGCTTTGTCGCGCTGATCCTCCTTGGCCTCGCCTGGGAGTTATGGCTTGCGCCGCTGCGACCGGGCGCGTGGCTCCTCTCTCTCAAAGTCATTCCTCTGGCGCTCGCCCTTCCCGCATTGCATGCGGGCCGTGTCCGCGTCTTCCAGTGGTGGTCGATGATCGTCATGATTTATCTGATGGAAGGGTTGGTGCGCGCCGCAAGTGACCCTGGACTGGGTGCGGTGCTCGGCGCCATTGAGGCCGGTTTCGCGGCCATCGCTTTTCTTGCCATCTTGGCCTACGTACGCAGCATTCGGGCGAGCGCCTGATCGAGCGTACCCGCGCCATACTGCGCCAGCGTCGCGCTGTCGCTCAGTGTTCGCCGCCAGGCGCGCGCGCCAGGTAACCCGTTGAACAGCCCCATCACATGCCTCAGCACCGCGCGCGCCGACACGCCTTCAAGCACCTGCGCAGCGAGAAACGGACGGATCGCCTCGAGCGCCTGTGCCCGATCATCGATCGGATCGGTAGCGCCGTAGAAGCGTGAATCCACGCGCGCCAGCAGCCAGGGGTCATCGCAGGCTGCGCGTCCCAGCATGACGCCGTCGACATGCTCGAGTTGTCGGAGCGCCTCCTCGTGACTGCGTAACCCCCCGTTGATTACGATCGTGAGCGAAGGGAAGTCACGCTTGAGCCGATAAACGGTTTCGTAGCGAAGGGGGGGGACTTCGCGGTTCTCCTTAGGGCTCAGTCCCTTCAGCCAGGCGTTTCGCGCATGCACGATGAATACGTTGCAACCGGCCTGCGCCACCCGATCAACAAAGCGCACGACAAAATCATACGACTCGTCCCGGTCAAGGCCGATCCGGTGTTTGACTGTGACGGGCACCTTGACCACCTCGCGCATTGCGCGCACGCAGTCGGCAACCAGATCGGGCTCGGCCATCAGGCAGGCGCCAAAGCGCCCGGTCTGCACCCGGTCCGACGGGCAGCCAACATTGAGGTTGATCTCGCAATAGCCAAAGTCCTCGCCCCACTTCGAAGCCTCGGCGAGGAGTGCCGGATCGCTGCCGCCCACCTG
>JALREG010000073.1 GCA_023253905.1 Burkholderiaceae bacterium | reverse complement strand
TCGCCGTCGCGCTCGGCCTTCACCAGATCCCAGACGGTGATCCGATCAGATTGCGGGAGCGCCTCGAGGATGTAAGCCACATCGGCAGGGTGCAACCGCTCCAACCGCAGCCGCAGTTCGTTCAGATGCTGGCGCTCGACGAGCTGTTCCACCAGAGAGTGGCGTTCAGCGTCTTCACCGTGTTGTTGGCGATGGGCGAGGTCGAGCACCACCCGGTGACGTCGGAGGAGTTCCTGCACCTCGTTTAGCGCACGCGAGGCTTCCTCGGGATCGCGCTGCTGATCGTCACCGGATTCCGGTTCAGCGGTAGCGGCGGGTGTCTCTATCGGTTCGTTGCGAGCCGGCCTTTCGCGGGCGTGTGCTTGGGTTTCGGTCGGGCGCGGAGTCTCGAGTTCGAGCGACGCCTGCCGGTCCGCAGGGGCGGCCGGCGCGGCGGTTTCCTGGCCCTCGCGGCGGGGGTTGGTGCTCGGGTTCATCGGCGTCTGCGCAGGCATCGGGGAGGTGAGCCCGAATCGTCTCACAGAGCGCGCATGCCGCGCAGGCGGCATGCGCGGAAAAACAGCTGTCAGGCCGCTGCAGTCGGGCCCGGCTGAGCGGGGCTCGGGGTCTCCTCGGCAGGGGCTGCCTCGCCCTGAATGTCGTCTGTATCAGTCTCGGAGGACAGCGCAACAAAACGCGCCTGGACCGAAAGATCCACCTCATCGGGCTCGCTCAGATCGACCACAATTCGTCGCCCCGGCGCCACAGTGGGCAGGCCGGGCAGGCGGAAATAAAACGGCGCGCGCGCGAGCCGCACGACGTCTTCGCGCACCACCACCGCGTCGGTGCGGTCGAGCTGCTCCTGCGCGATCCAGCGCAGGCACCAGAGCCGTTCCATCCGCTGCTGAAAATCCTGATAGGCGGTGTGCCGTGCATCAAATGCCGAGATGATCGAAAAGAGGGCTGCATCTTTCGCACCGAGCGGCGGCGGCTGATCGCGCAGGAGCGCCACGAGTTGTCGCTGGTTGATCAGGTCAACATACCGCCTGAGCGGCGACGTCGCCCAGATGTACTGGCTCACGCCCAGACCTTCGTGGGGCAGCGCCTGGGTGCTCATGCGTACCCGCCCCGCCTGCTGCGAGCGGTAAATGCCCGGCACCTCGTGCTCGGCAAGCAGCCCCCCCCATTGGCTGTTCGCAAGAATCATCATTTCGGCGACGATCCGGTCGAGTGGCGCATCGCGCAGCCGTTGCTCGATCCGCACGCGCTCGCCATCGGGGCCCCGGTCGATCCGGAAACTGAAATCAGCGCGAAAGCGCGGCTCGGGTTTGCCGCGCATGCGCTCGCGACGTGCGACCGAGGCAAGCGTCACGCGCCAAAGCACCCTCAGCGCAGGACCGAAGTGCAGGTCTCGGGCGGTGTCGTCGCTTGCGAGTGCGGCTTCGGTGACCTGCGCCGACACCTGCTCATGTCGCAGATTGGCTGCGATCGGAACCCGCTCGATCCGCGAGTGCGAGGCTTCGATGTCGCTGCCATCAGCGCTCACATCGAGGTAGAGCGAGAGCGCAGCGACTTCGCGCCCCGCATCGAGGGAATAGCGTGCGACCACCGGATCAGGGAGCATGGTGATTTTGTCGCCCGGCATATACACCGAGGACATGCGCTCGCGGGCGAGCAGATCGAGCGGTGAGTCGTGCGCCAGGGCGAGTGCGGGCGCCGCAATGTGGATGCCGATTCGCCAGCGACCGCCCTCCAGTGGCGTGACCGACAGCGCATCATCGATCTCAGTGGTGGTCTCATCGTCGATCGAAAAAGCCTGAACGTCGGCGCGTTCGAGCTCGGCGTGCGGGTCGGCGGCAAGCCCTGTGGCTTCCGCGCGTCCTTCGAATCGCAATCCGGCGGGAAAATGTTCAGCCGCAAAGCAGCCGAAGTGGAGCGCGTGGGCCGAATCGAACGCGCCCACCTGTAGCAGGAGCCGCTCAGGGGTGAGGTGGCTCGTGCGTAGCGCTGCATCGAAAGCACGCCACTCGATGCTCTGCTTGTCGGGGCGAACCAGCAGGCTGGCCGGCTGATCTGCAAGTTCTGCCGGTAATTCACCCGCCCGCAGTCGTTCAGCCATCGCCTCGATCCGGGCCTCGATCTCCCGCCGGCGCGCGAGCGAGGCGAGCGCAGTGCGTACGGTTTCCTCAGGCGCGGCGCGATATTGCCCACGGCCTTTGCGCTGAAAATGGATGGGCGAGCCATGCAGACGCAGAAGCAGTGCAGTGGACTGAATCGCATCGGGCGCGGCGCCGAAATACTCGGCCGCTAGCGTCTCATAGCCAAACTCTTCCTGAGGCGCGCACTGCCAGAGAAACTCGATGTCGAGCTCTTCGGCGAGCTTGGTGGCGGCGGGCAACAGCGCCTCGACCGATGGGCGGTCAAAGCGCAGCATCACATGCGCCGCCTTGATCTTGACGCGACGGCCGCTCGCGAGCTCCACCTGCAGGCTCGCGCCGGCTTCGCTCAGCACGGTGGCCGCCTTGAAGTCGCCCGCCTCTTCAAATAAAACCTGTATCGCAGCCAACGGCAGCGTCTCCCGTGTGGATCTTCTGTCTGGGGTGAGGAACAGCGCGCGGACCAGGCGGTCCTGCGCCAGCGGCAACCGGCTACATCATGATGCCGCCCGAGACCTCAATTGTGGTGCCGTTGATATAGCTTGCCTCGTCAGAGGCGAGAAACGCGTAAACGCGCGCAATTTCCTCAGGCTGACCCAGCCTTCCCATCGGCACCTTGTCGACCATTTTCTGCATCACTGCAGGCGGAATGGTCTCCAGGATGGGGGTGGCGACAAACCCCGGGCACACGGCTACGGTGCGGATGCCTTTGGGACCCAGTTCGCGGCCCCAGGTTTTTGCGAAGCCGATCACGCCGGCCTTGGTGGCCGCATAGTTGGTCTGGCCGAAGTTGCCGTAAAGGCCAACCACCGAGGAGGCGATCAGAATCACGCCGCTTTCCTGCTCGAGCATGGTGGGCACGACGGCCTGCGTGCAGTGAAAAACGCCTTTCAGATTGACCGACATCACGCTGTCGAATTGCTGCTCGGTCATTTTGACGAGCCGTGAATCCTTGGTGATGCCAGCGTTGTTCACCAGGCAGTCGATGCGCCCGAAGCGCTTGAGCGTGGCGGCAACCATGGCGTCGACGCTCTCCCGGTCGGTTACATCCACGCGCACGGCGAGCGTCTCGCCGCCAGCCTGCGTAACCGCGGCGGCTGCCGCGTCGGTGCGGATTGCGTCGATGTCGGCAAGCACCACGCGCGCGCCTTCTGATGCGAACACATGGGCGGTGGCCAGTCCGATGCCACTGGCGGCGCCCGTGATGATGGCCACCTTGTTTCTGAGTTTCATGAGCGGGGTTCTCCGGTCAGTTCGTGATCGGTTCGTCATTGTGCCGGGAGCCTGATGCCGGCAAAGTCCAGCACCCGGTTGATGTGCTGCTCGAAGTCCGAGAGCGCGTGGTCGCTGCCCTCGATCACCAGGGTCTGCGCGCCCGGCCAGGCTGCCACCATCTCGCGCCAGTCGAGGAGTTCGTCGCCCGTTGCGGCGATCAGAAGCGCGCGCTCGGGCCGACTGACCCTGGGCACCTCGAAGCGGCGCAACTCCGCGAGATGCTCGGCGATGAACTCGAAGGGCTCATCGCTGTGAAACAGCGTGCCCCGGCCCAGGTGGCGGGCGAGCGACTCTGCCGGCCGAATCGACGGGTTCAGCAGCACAGTGCGGGCGCCGCAGATTTCGGCGACATAGCGTGCATAGTAGCCGCCGAGCGAACTGCCCACCACCACATCGCGCGCATTCGGGGCGATGCGGTCGACGATGAGGGCGATGGCCGCCGCGGGCGAGGCGGGTAGCGCCGGACAGACAAAATCATGGGCGCGCCCCGCCTGCGCCATGGCCTGACCGAGCCGCTGCGCCTTGAACGACTGCGGCGAAGATCGGAACCCGTGAAGGTAGATGAGCCGCTCGCACGAATCGTCTTCGAGGCCGACGCCTGAGACGGCCATCAGCGCGCATCCAGCGCAGTGAGGAGGCGGGCGTGGACGCCGCCGAAGCTCCCGTTACTCATCACCAGGATTCGGTCACCCGCCCGGGCCTCGGCAACGATCCTCGCGACCATCTGATCAAGGTCGGTGTCGACGCTGGCGCGGGTGCCGAGGGCCGCCAGATCGTCGGCCGGGTTCCACGACAGGGCGCCCGCGTAGCAGTAGACCCGGTCGGCCTGCGCGAGGCTGCCAGCCAGCTGCGCGCGCATGGTGCCCAGCTTCATCGTGTTCGAGCGCGGCTCGAATACCGCGAGAATTCTCTCTCCGACGCGCGTATGTTCGCGAAGTGCAGCGATCGTCTCGGAAATAGCGGTGGGATGGTGTGCAAAATCATCGATCACCGCAACGCCGCGCACCGTGCCACGACGCTCAAGCCGGCGCCGGACGCCCCCGAAGCGCGACAGCGCCTCAATTGCCCGGCCTGCAGACACGCCGAATGCGCACGCGGCAGCGATCGCCGCGAGCGCATTCGCCCGGTTGTGTGCACCGGGTTGAGGCAATGCACAAATACCAAGCGGCGCGCCGTGCCGGAGCACTGCGAAACCCGTCTCCGAGGATGTACCGCCCTCGGTGAGTTCGCCGACATTCCACGCTTGATCGGATAAAAAAGACTGTACTTCGCTCCAGCAACCGCGTGCGAGTACCCGGGCGAGCGCTGGCGCCTGGCCATTCACGATCAGTTGACCCGAGCGGGGGACGGTACGAACAAGGTGATGAAATTGGGTTTCGATCGCAGCAAGATCGGTAAAGATGTCTGCATGATCGAACTCGAGATTATTCAGGATCAGGGTCCTGGGGCGATAGTGAATGAACTTGGAGCGCTTGTCGAAAAAGGCGGTGTCGTATTCATCGGCTTCGATCACGAACGCCTGGCCGGTCCCCAGCCGCGCCGAGCGCTCGAAATCGAGCGGGGCGCCGCCGATCAGAAACCCCGGGGCGCCGCCTGCGCACTCCAGAATCCATGCCAGCATGGCCGTGGTGGTGGTCTTGCCGTGGGTGCCGGCGACGGCGAGAACATGTCTGCCTGAGAGCACCTGTTCGGCAAGCCACTGCGGCCCGGACTGATAACGTGCGCCCGACTCGAGGATCGCTTCCAGGAGCGGGTTGCCTCGGCTGATGGCGTTACCAATGACCCAGAGGTCGGGGTCGATGCTCAGCTGGTCGGCGCCATAACCTTCGATCAGATCGATGCCGAGCGCGCGCAGCTGGTCGCTCATAGGTGGATAAACGCCGGCATCGCAGCCGGTTACCCGATGGCCTGCCTCGCGGGCGATCGCGGCGACGCCGCCCATGAAGGTCCCGCAGATACCGAGTATATGGATGTGCATCGGAGCGATAATGGCAGAGAGCCGCGATTCTACTGCCATGAATGAACACCCCGATTCTGTTCGACTCGAGATTGCTGCCGCCGCCGCCCGCCTGATTGCCGACTCGGGTCTCGACTATGGCGCGGCCAAGTTGAAAGCGGCCCGCCAGTTGCTGGGGGGCGCGGCCCCGCCACGCGGCGCGTTACCCGACGGCGAGGAGATCGATGCGGCGCTGCGCGAGCATCTCGAGCTGTTTGATCCCGACCATGCCGCGCGGGTGGCCCGCCGTCGTGAGGTGGCAGCCGAACTGATGGAGCGGCTCGCTGAGTTTCAACCCTATCTCACCGGGGCTGTCTGGAAGGGGATCTGCGCCGATCATGCGCCGATCCACCTGCAACTGTTCTATGACAACGCGAAGGAAGTGGAGATGCGCCTGCTCGATGAGCGACTGCGTTTCGATGTGCTGACGCTGCCGCATTTTCGCGACCCTCGCGAGTCGGTCGAGGCCTTGGCGTTCGATTGGCGCCGTGAACCCGTGCTGCTGTCGCTTTATGACAGCGATGATGTTCGCGGCGCGCTGCGGCGGGGTGCATCCGGGCTTGCGGAGCGGGGGGATCTGGCAGCGCTGCGCAAGCTCACGGGTGCTTCTTCATGACGCCTGAAGACGGCCTGCCCACTCGTCGCCCGATGCTGGCGGCGCTGGGAATCGCCTGCCTCGCGGGTGGGGCATGGTTTGCCTGGCGTGGCGACCAGGCAGGTGGGCCGGGCGAAGCGGCGCTCGAGGCTTTTCTGGGCGCAAGCTGGACCGATGCTGACGGACGGCCATTTGATAGCGCTGCGCTGCGTGGCCGACCCCTGGTGCTCAATTTCTGGGCGACCTGGTGCCCGCCCTGCGTGGAGGAAATGCCTGAACTCGACGCGCTCAGCCGTGAACTGGCGCCCAAGGGTGTTCAGGTAATCGGTATCGGTATCGATTCTGCTTCTAAAATTCAACAATTCGCTCAAAATCCGGCTTTTCGTATCCGCTCCTGCTGGCGGGCGCCGGCGGTGCAGAGCTCACCCGCGCATTCGGGAATGCCTCCGCGGCCCTGCCTTACACCGTTGTGATTGGGCGTGATGGCCGTATCCGGGAGCGCATTCTTGGGCGCTTCAAGCTGGAAAGCCTCCGAAAGGCAGCCCTGTCAGCGGCCGGGTAGATATCGGCGTATTGCGCTTTTTGCTAGGTACCTGCTGCAAATTGGGCTAAGATTCGCGATCTTTCCTGTATCCGACAGCGTTCACCGTTTCATCCGTGCTGCGTCTGTGCGTGGAACGGTGCTGACAGCAGGGGGCGCGCTTCGCAGGAACTGGGCGCGGTTTGAGGGCGGTCCGCCAGAGGTACGAGCATGGATCTCAGAAAACTTAAAACCTTGATCGACCTGGTGTCCGAGTCTGGGATTTCCGAACTTGAGATCACCGAGGGCGAAGGGAGGGTGCGAATCGTCAAGGCGGCCCAACCGCAGGCGATCCCGATTCCAGCCATGATGTCGGCACCGGTTGCGGTTGCGCCTGTGGCGGCAGCCGAAGGCGTGGCGGTCGCTGCGGCCGCGTCCCCGCCGGCCTCGGCCGAGGAACCCGCCAAGGCGCCCAGCGGCCATGTGGTCAAGTCGCCCATGGTGGGCACGTTTTACCGCTCGGCGCAGCCTGGCTCCGAGTCGTTTGTGTCGGTGGGCAGCAAAGTCCGCCAGGGCGATACGCTTTGCATCATCGAGGCGATGAAGCTCATGAACGAGATCGAGGCCGATTGCGACGGCACCGTGAAGGCGGTACTGGTTGAAAACGGCTCACCGGTCGAGTTCGGCCAGCCGCTTTTCGTCATCGAACCCTGAAGCCGGCCGGCCGGAGCCTCGAATGTTCGAGAAGATCCTGATCGCCAATCGCGGCGAGATCGCACTTCGGGTGCAGCGTGCCTGCCGCGAACTGGGCATCAAGACGGTCGTCGTGCATTCCCAGGCCGATACTGAAGCGAAATATGTGAAGCTCGCCGATGAATCGGTGTGCATCGGGCCACCGCCTTCGCGCGAGAGTTATCTCAATATCCCTGCGATCATCAGCGCGGCCGAAGTCACTGATGCCGAGGCAATCCATCCCGGCTATGGTTTTCTGTCTGAGAACGCCGATTTCGCCGAGCGGGTGGAAAAGAGCGGCTTCGTTTTCATCGGACCACGGCCTGACACCATCCGCCTGATGGGCGACAAGGTTTCGGCCAAAGACGCCATGAAGAAGGCCGGGGTGCCGGTAGTGCCCGGGTCGGAGGGCGCCTTACCCGATGACCCGAAAGAGGTGTTGCGGATCGCTCGCGCAGTGGGGTACCCGGTCATTATCAAGGCGGCTGGCGGTGGTGGCGGCCGCGGTATGCGGATCGTGCATACCGAAGCTGCGCTCACCAACGCCGTCACCATGACGCGCTCGGAGGCGCAGTCGGCCTTCAGTAACCCGTCGGTCTATCTTGAAAAATTTCTTGAGAACCCGCGGCATATCGAAATCCAGGTGCTGGCCGATGGAGGGCGTAACGCCATCTATCTCGGCGAGCGTGACTGCTCCATGCAGCGTCGGCATCAGAAGATCATCGAAGAGGGGCCTGCGCCAGGTATATCGCGGCGTCTCCTCGATCGCATCGGGGCGCGCTGTTCCGACGCTTGCCGCAAGATGGGCTATCGCGGCGCAGGCACCTTCGAGTTCCTGTTTGAAGATGATGAGTTTTATTTCATTGAAATGAATACCCGGGTGCAGGTCGAGCATCCGGTCACCGAACTCATCACCGGGATCGATATCGTGCAGGAGCAGATCCGGATCGCGGCTGGCGAGCCGCTGCGGATCAAGCAGCGCGACGTCGCGGTGCGCGGTCACGCGATCGAATGCCGGATCA
>JALREG010000396.1 GCA_023253905.1 Burkholderiaceae bacterium | reverse complement strand
TGCCGCTGCCCCAAACCGCCACCTGCGGCAACCCGGCCTCGCGCGCTTCATGGAAGCGACGGATAAGGGCCGGAATGACATGCGAGTTTTCGGGGTGATAGTTATCGCCCGGGCCGTACAGATTGGTGGGCATGACGCTGCGGTAGTCCACGTCGTGCGAGGCGCCGTACTGCCGGTTGTAGCTTTCGCAAAGCTTGATGCCCGCAATTTTCGCAATGGCGTAGGGCTCGTTGGTGGGTTCGAGCACACCGGTGAGGAGCGCCTCTTCGCTCATAGGCTGCGCAGCGTTTCGCGGATAGATGCAGCTTGACCCCAGAAACAGCAGCTGACGCACGCCGCTTCGGAATGCCGCGTCAATCACATTGGCCTGAACCATCAGGTTGTCGTAGATGAAGTCGGCCGGATAGGTGTTATTGGCGTGAATGCCGCCCACGCGGGCCGCCGCCAGATAGACCTGGTCTGGCCGCTCGGCGGCAAAGAACTCGCGTACCGCACGCTGATCAACGAGGTCGAGCTCGGCATGTGTCCGGGTGATCAGCTCGAACGGCGCACGGTCTGCTCGCCGCTTGAGGGCGCGGACAATCGCAGATCCGACCATTCCGCGATGGCCGGCGACGAAGATTCTTGCTGGGCGAGAGGCTGACGACATGGCGGGCAGAAGGTTGGCCACAACCCCATGAGTGTACTGGGTTGACGGAACGCAACGGGGTCGCAGTGTGGCCCAGCCTGCCAGGGCGGTCGCCCGCGGCTGTAGCGAATGGCCGATGCGCATCCAGGTCCCCCCACCGGCGGCCCCATCTCAGCGCCGCAGTTCACGGCCTGCTACTCGAACGGCCGATACTGATGCGGGGCGGCCCCGCCCCCTACGTTCACCCCATCCCGCTCGTTCCATTGATGAATCAACGTTTCGTGTATTAAACTGCCATCTCCTTTTGATGCGAGACGCCGCCCATGAGCAACGCCCCCGCCGCCAACGCGCCCGTGTTCAACGAACGCGGTCTGCTCGACCCCCTCACCCCGCCCGAGGCCGACATCCAGCGCTCGCTGATGCAGCCCTCCGGGCAGAGCTTCTCCGACTGGATGGAGAGCCGCGTCGCCCGCCGCTCCACGCGCAGCTACGACTGGAACGCACTCAAGTTCCAGGCCGACTACGACCCGCGCTACCGCCGCGCCCAGATGCGCTATGTCGGCACCGGCGGCACCGGCGTCTCACGCGACAGCAACGCCGTACCCTCGGCACACTTCACCTTCAGCACCATGGTGATCCCGGCTGGCAATATCGGGCCTTCGCACATCCACTATGACGTCGAAGAAATCTTCTTCGTGCTCCGTGGCGTCATGAAAGTGATCTGCGAAAAAGACGGGCAACGCTGGGAGGCTGTGCTGGGTGAACGCGATCTCATCTCGGTGCCGCCGGGCGTCTATCGCGAAGAGCAGAACATCGGCGATGAAGACGCGCTCATGTGCGTGATGCTGGGCTCTCCCAAGCCCATTACGCCGGTCTATCCCCCCGATTCGCCGCTCACCAAAATCAAGCGCGATCTGGGACGATGAGCACCGCACCCGCCCCTGCTCCAACTCCCGCCATCATCACGGTGGGCGAGCTGGTTGCGCGTTTTCTCGAGGCCTGCGGCGTACGCGCCGCTTTCGGCGTGATTTCGATCCACAACATGCCGATTCTCGACGCGTTTCATCGCCGTCAGCAGATTCGTTTCATCTCAGCCCGCGGCGAGGCTGGTGCGTGCAACATGGCCGATGCCTGTGCACGCGTCACGGGCGTATTAGGTGTCTGCGTCACCAGCACCGGCACCGGTAGCGGTAATGCGGCCGGCGCCATGGTCGAGGCCCTCACCGCCGGCACGCCGCTCCTTCATCTCACCGGTCAGATCGAATCGGAGTACCTCGATCGTGACCTGGGATTCATTCACGAACATCCGGCGCAACTGGCCATGCTGCAGTCGGTGGGCAAGGCCGCCTTCCGGATTCGGAACCCCGAGACGGCGCTTGCAACGCTGCGCGAGGCGGCCCGGCTGGCGTTCACGCCCCCTTGCGGACCGGTCAGCATCGAGATCCCGATCGACATTCAGGCGAGCACGCTGCCGCTACCTGGCGATCTCGCTCCCCTGACGCCAAGCGCGCTCGCGCCGGCGCAAGCCGAGGTCATCGTACTGGCCGATCTGCTGGCCGGTGCCCGCCGGCCTATGCTCTGGCTGGGCGGCGGCGCCCGCGGGGCCCGCTCGGCGGTTGAGCGCTTCATCAGAATGGGCTGGGGCGTAGTGAGCTCGGTCCAGGGCCGGGGCATTGTGCCGGAATCGCATCCGGCCACCCTGGGATCATTCAACCTGCTCAAGCCCGCGGAAGCGCTCTACCAGAGCTGCGATGCGATGCTGGTGGTGGGCTCTCGGCTACGCAGCAACGAAACGCTTCGCTACAAGTTGAAACTGCCCGACGCGCTCTACCGGATCGATGCCAACGCACTCGCACACAACCGCGGATACGTCAGCCGGCATTTCGTCCATGGCGATGCGCAACTCACACTTGATGCGCTCGCAGACGCCCTCGAGGGCAGGATGCAGATCGATCCCGCCCTGCAGGCCGAAGTCGATCAGACGCGTCGCGCGTGCGAGACGCAGATCGATGCCACGCTAGGCCCCTATCTGGCACTCAAAAAGGCACTTGCCGAGCGCGCAGGCCCGGCACTCTGGTGGGTACGCGACATCACGCTCTCAAACAGCATGTGGGGGAATCGCGCGCCGGCGCTCGATCACCCCCGCGCAGGCGTGCACGCGCTCGGAGGCGGTATCGGTCAGGGGCTCGCGATGGCAATCGGTACGGCCATCGCCGACCGGCTGCACGGGCTGGGTCGACGCACCGTGGCACTGGTCGGTGACGGCGGTTTCATGCTGAACGTGGGCGAGCTCGCGTGTGCGGTGCAGGAGCGCGCCGATCTGGTTGTACTGCTCATGAATGATCAACGGTACGGCGTGATCCGCAACATTCAGGATGACCTTTATGGCGGCCGACACTGCTATGTTGATCTTCACACCCCTCGCTTCGAACAATTCTGCGCAAGTTTGGGCGCGGGCTATCACCGCCTCGACAACCCTGCCCATACCGACGCGGTACTGAGTCGCGCGCTGGCTGAGCGGGGCCCGGTGGTGGTCGAGATCGACATGCAGGCCTGGGGGCCATTCGCTGCCAAGTTTGCCGGGCCGATGCTGAAAAAGGATTGATCCGTTATGAGCGACAACACCATGCAGACGCTCTTTGCAGGCGAATGGCGTCATGCGAAGGGCCATCGTTACGAGACCTTCTATCCCCACGACGGGACCGTCGCAGGCTCGCTTCATGCAGCCCGCTGAGCCCCTGCCGGTCGACTCAGGAGCACCTCCATGGATCTCGGAATCGCTGGCCGCAAGGCCCTGGTCTGCGGCGCAAGCGCCGGATTGGGTTTTGCGTGCGCCCAGGCGCTGGTCGAAGAAGGTGTCGATGTGGTGATCGTTGCCCGCACGGCGCAGACCCTCGCCGATGCAGCCACACGACTGGCTGCACTCGGGGGCGGCGCAGTTTCGCAGGTGGTCGCAGACGTCACCACCGACCCAGGACGCGCAGCTATTCTCGACGCCCACCCCCGCTTCGATATTGTGGTCACCAACGCGGGCGGGCCCCCGCCGGGCAATTTTCGCGACTGGACGCGCGACAGCTGGCTGGCGGCCCTGGATGCCAACATGCTCGCCCCAATCGAACTCATCCGGGCCACCGTCGATCCGATGATGGCGCAAGGCTTCGGGCGCATCATCAACATCACTTCCAGCGCGGTGAAATCACCCCTCGAACCGCTCGGGCTATCGAACGGCGCACGCAGCGGTCTCACCGGCTTTGTTGCCGGGCTCGCGCGCAGCGTGGCCGCCCATGGGGTCACCATCAACAATTTACTCCCTGGCACCTTCGATACCGCGCGGCTTGCGAGCAATTTTGTCGCCCAGGCCCGGCGCGAAGGACGGCCCGTCGATGCCGTTCGTAACGACCGGATCGCCCGACACCCCGCCCGCCGGTTCGGCACACCCGACGAGTTCGGGCGGACCTGCGCATTTCTCTGCAGCCTGCATGCGGGTTACATCAACGGCCAGAACGTACTGCTCGATGGTGGCTCGTATCCGGGAACTTTCTGACAGTCTTCGCCTGACACACGCCCATCATGAATTCACTCGATATCGGCATTGCGGGAGGCGGCATTGGCGGCCTGACCGCCGCCATCGCGCTACAACGCAGCGGCCACCGCGTGACCGTCTATGAGCAGGCCCCGCAATGGATGCGCGTTGGCGCCGACGTGAACCTCACCCCCAATGTGGTGCGGGCACTCGACGGTTTTCAGCGCCCGATCAGCGAGCGCATCCGCCGAGAGGGTGCGCAACCCACCTTCCGCATCAGCCGCGACTGGGATACCAGCCGCGAGACCTCACGGCTGGGCATGGGTAACGTAGCCCAGGAACAGTACGGCGCCCCCCAGGTCACCATTCACCGGGCCGACCTGCTGGCGGCGCTCGCCGCTGAGGTCACCGCCGGCACGGTGCGCTTTGGCAAGCGCATCCGTTCGCTGACCCAGAACCACTCCGGCGTCACACTGGAATTTGAAGACGGCGAAAGCGCCCGCCACGACCTGCTGGTGGGCGCAGACGGCATTCACTCGCGAGTACGCGCAGCGCTTTTCGGTGAAGAGTCGCCGCGCTTTACTGGGGTGGTGTCCTACCGTTCGGTGGTGCCCACCGAACGCGTGCGCGACGTCCCCGAGATTGAGGCCTTCACCAAATGGTGGGGGCCCTCGCCCGATGTCCAGATCGTCACTTTCCCGCTCAGCCAGGGGCGCGAAACCTTTGTGTTTGCAACCACCGGCCAACCCAGCTGGACCGAAGAGTCCTGGACCACCGCGGGCGATGTGAACGAACTGCGCGAGGTCTACCGCGATTTTCATCCCGATGCCCGGAAGCTCCTGGAGGCCTGCGATAGCGTCATGAAAAGCGCGCTCTACGAGCGCGAGCCGCTCACGCGCTGGAGCGTAGGGCGGGTCACGCTGCTGGGCGATGCCTGCCACCCCATGCTTCCCTTCATGGCGCAAGGCGCGGGCATGGCGATCGAGGACGCCATCGTGCTGGGCCGCGCGCTCGCACCGCTCTCACAGGCTACCGACGCCGGCACTGGCCCATCAATCGGGTCGGCCCTGCTCAGCTATGAGAGCACCCGACGCGAACGAACCGCCCGAATCCAGATCGGCTCGCGCGGCAACCAGTGGATGCGCGGCCCCGGCAACGCCGACTGGGTCTATGGTTACGACGCCTGGAATACCCCCCTTCAATAACAATCCGATTGACGCTTCACCCCAGCAGGAGACAGCATGACCCGTTTGATCCCTTCCATCGATTCGCGACGCGCGCTCGTCGCAGCAGCGCTGGGGCTCAGCCTGGCGGCCGCGCAGCATGCGGGCGCGCAGACCGCGCCGGCCGCATTCCCATCGCGCAACATCACGCTGGTGGTGCCCTTCCCGCCGGGCGGCGGCCCTGATCTTGCCGCACGGGCGGTGGGCGAGAAACTCACCACGCGCTTGGGCAAACCCGTCATTGTCGAGAACCGGCCGGGCGCCGGTGCGTTGATCGGTGCGGGCTTCGTGGCCAAGGCGGCCGCGGATGGCCACACCCTTCTCTTCACACCCAACACGGTGGTCATTTCCCCTCATGTGCTGCCCGCGGGTGCCGGCGGTGGCGTGACGGTGGCGCGCGACCTGGTGCCGGTCATTGCGCCGGCCACCACCCCGCTGGTGCTGGTCGCTCACCCCTCACTCGGCGCAAGCCGGCTTCAGGACGCACTCGACGCCGCGCGCAAATCACCGGGTCTCCCCTATGGCAGCGCCGGTAACGGTTCACCGATGCACTTCGCAGGCGAAATGATGAAGCGCGCGGCCAAGGTTGATCTGCTGCACGTACCCTACAAAGGCGTAGCGCCCTCAATCAATGCGGCACTGGGTGGCGAGGTCAAGCTTCTGTTCGTGGGGCTGGGGGGCGCCGTGCCCCACATCAAATCGGGCAAGCTGGTGCCGCTTGCGGTCACCGAGGCCAAGCGCTCCGATCTGCTGCCCGATGTCCCGACCGCCACCGAGCAGGGCGTACCGGGCGTGGAAGTCAATGCCTGGTACGGTGTGTTTGCGCCGCTCTCCACACCCCAGGCCATCATTGATCAGCTGAACGCTGAAATCAACGCAGTGATCGCGATGCCCGATGTCCGAAGCCGCCTCTCCACCGCCGGGGTGGAGCCGCTAGGCGGACCCGCCGCGGTGCTGGCGGGCTTCGTTAAAGCCGACAACGAGCGCTACGGCACGCTCGCACGTGAGCTGAAGATCAGCGCCGACTGACACCGCGCAGTGATGGCGCGGGCCTGGGAACGCTCCGTGCAACCCCAGGCCCCGAGCGGCCCCCCGCCTGCTGCGGGGCTTTCCGGGAATCAGGAAGACGGTTTCTGCCCCGCCCGCTCGGTCGCAAATTTTGCAGTGGGTGCATCCGCGTCTTTCTGTCGACGCGTGGTGCCGTCGATGCCACCGGAAATCGCCCACTCGGCAAACGCCGTGGGGCCGGGGGTGAACTCTCGCGGCGTCCACGCATCGGTCAATTCGTCTTCGTCGGTGTTGTATTCGACCAGCCCACCGCCGGGGCTGCGGAAATACCAGAAGATCGCCGAGGAGATTGGGTGACGCCCCGGGCCGAGTTCGGTTTCCCAACCACAGCGCGACATATGCATGCCACCCCCAAAGACCTCATGCACATCGCGCACAGTGAACGCCACATGGTTGAGGCCGGCGCGACCGTGAGGCAGCTGAAGCAGAAACAGATCATGGTGGCCAGCGCGCGGCGCGCAGCGAAGAAATGATCCCCGGCCGGGATAACTGTCCGACAGCACGAATCCGAAGCGCTCGATATAAAACGACGTGACCGTCGCCAGATCGGCCACGAAGAACACCACATGACCCACTTCGATCGGCGCAGCGCGTTCATACGCAGGGCTTGCCTGATCGATACGGCTGCGCTCATTCCAGGTGTTGGTGCGGGCGCACGCCACCTCCACCGGACGCTTGCGCGTGACCTGAACGCGAACCGCCAGCCCGCTGGGGTCGGTACAGCCCACGCGATCGCCGGTATCAACGAAGCCCGGGGCACCCCGGAGACGCTCCCGAAAGTTCTGGAGCACGGCTGCGCTCTCAACCGCCCAGACCACTTCGCGCACAGTGGGGTCAGGTTCGATCCCGGCCGGGAGTCCGGGCGTATCCGAGGCCACCACGATCACGCGGCACCCATTGAGCGTCTCAAACACCAGGCGACTGGCGTCATCGCCCACCAGCGTGAGGCCCCAGTCGGAAAAAAACTGTCGGCAGCGCGCCAGATCGGTGGCGCCGTAAGTGACCTCGTCGATTCCCTGAAGATTCATTCGTCGTTCCGTCAGACATGGATTGAGTCAAAAGCCAGCGAGACAGCGCGGCGGCCGCTCGACTTCCTCACGCTCATTGCTGCGTTAACCACCAGCCGAAAGCGGTGATGACCTGAAGAATAGCGAAATCCGTACCATTCGAACCGAGCAAGGCCGCAAACGGATCATCAACGGTCCCTCAATCGATCCGGAAACACGCCCGATCCATCTTCATGAGCGTATGGGTCGGCGCAAGCGCCGTCCGGACATGCGCGTCGGCACGCGGCAGCAAGCGCTCAAAATAGAACTCGGCGCAATCCAGTTTCGTCTGGTAGAAGGCACCTGGCTGCTGACCCAAACCGCTTGCCAGCAGACGCTCGGCGCAACGCGCCTGCCGCGCCCAGAAATGCGCCATCATGATGTAGCCCGATGCCATCAGGTAATCGACACTGGCAGCGCCCACGGTCTCGCGATCGGCCTTGGCACGCAGCATGAGCCGAAGGGTGAGCCAGTTCCACTGCAGCGCCCGCTTCACCAGTTCGCGCGACTGCCGACCCGCCGCGCCGCGCCCGAGCAGATGCGGCCTTGCCTGCGCAATCATCTCGCGGGTGAAATCGCGAACGCAGGCGCCACGCGTGGCGAGCAACACCTTGCGCCCCAGCAGATCGAGCGCCTGAATGCCGGTGGTGCCCTCGTAGAGCGTGGCCACTCTCGCGTCGCGCACGATCTGCTCCATGCCGTGCTCGCGGATGTAGCCGTGGCCGCCGTAAATTTGAACGCCCAGCTGCGCAGCCTCCAGACCCAGTTCGGTGAGGAACCCCTTAAGAATGGGCGTGTAAAACCCGAGTTCCTCATCGAGCCGCTTGTGGGTGGCCGCATCACCGGCGCGGCTCGCGTCGAACATCCGGTCAGCGATCTGCGCCGCGGCATACACCATGGCCCGCCCCCCCTCGGCAATCGACTTCTGGGTCAGCAGCATCCGGCGGACGTCCGGATGCCAGATCAGTGCGTCAGCCACCTGTTCAGGCTCTTTTGCGCCAGACAGCGCACGCATGGAGCGCCGGTTCTGTGCATAGGCGAGCGCCCCCTGAAACGATTGCTCGGCATGCGCAACGCCCTGGATCGCTGTGCCGATACGGGCCGTGTTCATGAAGGTGAACATGGCCTCCAGTCCCTTGTTCGGCTCGCCGATCAGGAGGCCCTCGGCATCTTCAAAATTGAGAAGCGCAGTCGCGCTCCCGGCGATACCCATCTTGTGCTCGATCGAACCGCAGACCACCGAATTGCGTTCGCCCAGACTGCCATCGTCGTTGACGCGCACCTTGGGCACCAGGAAGAGCGAGATTCCCCGTGTGCCGCGAGGCGCATCGGGCAGGCGCGCCAGCACGATGTGAATGATGTTATCGGTCAGATCATGTTCACCGCTCGAGATGAAGATCTTGGTGCCGCTTATCGCATAGCGACCATCACCCAAAGGCACCGCCCGACTTCTGACCTGTCCCAGGTCCGAGCCACATTGCGGCTCGGTCAGGCACATCGTGCCGGTCCAGCGCCCGCTCACCAGCGAGGGCAGATAGCGTTGCTTGACCACGTCGCTGCCGTACTGCATGAGGGTCGCGATGCAGCCCACGCTCAGACCCGGATACATGGCAAACGCCCAGTTGGCCGCGCCCATCATCTCGGTCTTGAGCAGATTCATGGACATGGGCAGACCCTGTCCGCCGTATTCCTGCGGAAACGACAGGCTCTGCCATCCCCCTTCAATGAACTGCCGATAGGCCTCTCGAAATCCGCTGGGCGTGCGTACCTGCCCGTGCTCGAATACGCAGCCCTCGCGGTCGCCCACTGCATTAAGCGGCGCAAGCACCTGTTCACAATAGTCGGCGGCTGCCTCGAGAATGGCGTCGATCACTTCAGGCGACGCCTCCTCGCCGCCTGCGAGATCGCGGTAATGCGAGGGGTAGTCAAAAACCTCGTTCATCAGAAAGCGCATATCGCGCAACGGCACCCGGTAGTCGGGCATGATTCAACGCTCCAGTATCGCGACCACACCCTGGCCGCCCGCCGCACACACCGAAATCAGGCCACGCCCCGTCCCATTCTGAGCGAGCATCTTGGCGAGCGTGGCCACGATGCGCCCGCCGGTTGCTGCAAACGGGTGACCGGTTGCAAGCGAACTCCCCCGAACATTGAGCTTCGTCCGGTCGATCGCGCCGAGCGGCCGCTCTAACCCCAGACGCTCCCGACAGAACATGGGGTCTTCCCAGGCTTTGAGGGTGCACAGCACCTGCGCCGCGAAGGCCTCGTGGATCTCATAGAAATCGAAGTCCTGTAACGAAAGACCCGCCCGGGTAAGCATGCGCGGGACTGCGTAGGCGGGCGCCATGAGAAGGCCTTCCGCCCCGCCGGATTCAAGCGCCTGAGGGTCCAGCCGTCCAGGGGGCGCCCGCCCGACAAAATCCACTGCCGCCACCTCGCACTGGGTGATCCAGGCGAGCACCGGAAGCCCGCGGGCGGCCGCCCACGCTTCACTTGCCAGCAGCACGACCGACGCGCCGTCAGTGAGCGGGGTTGAATTGCCGGCTGACAGCGTTCCCGAGCCCGGACAGACTTTCCGGTCGAACACAGGCTTCAGCGCCGCGAGTCGCTCGGTGGTGAGATCTCCCCGCAGATGATTGTCCTGCCGCAGCCCATTGAAGGGCGTCATCAGATCGGTAAAAAAACCGTCGTCGTAGGCCTTGGCCAGTTGCCGATGACTCTGTAGCGCGAGCTCGTCCTGAGCGTCGCGCGAAATGCCCCAGTGGCGCGCCATCAACTCCGCATGCTCACCCATAGAAAGTCCGGTTCGCGGTTCAGCGTTTCGGGGGAGCGACGGCCTGAAAAACTGGTCAGGCCGAATTTTCGCAAGCGCCCTCAAGCGCTGCATCGCGGTTCGGGCACGGGACAGTTCAAGCAGCGCCAGTCGTAAACGTTCGTTGAGCGCAATCGGTGCATCCGAGGTGGTGTCCACCCCGCCTGCCACGCCGCATTCGATCTGACCCAGAGCGATCTTGTTGGCGACCAGGATCGTCGCCTCCAGTCCGGTGCCGCAGGCCTGCTGGAGATCAAACGCAGGTGTCTGCGCCGACAGCGTGGTGGACAGCACACTTTCGCGGACCAGATTGAAATCTCGCGAGTGCTTCATGACCGCACCCGCCGCGACCTCGCCCAGCCGCTCACCATGGAGACCAAAACGATCGATCAGGCCCTGGAGCGTGGCAGTCAGCATCTGCTGGTTGGAGACCCGCGCATAAGCGGTGCCTGAGCGTGCAAACGGAATCCGGTTTCCCCCCAGCACAGCGACCCGACGAATACTGGACATACTCACCCTTTGATTAAACGGCGCCGATCATAGCCGCGCGCCCGTCCATAGCGATCGGAAGTGAACGCGATCGCCTTTCGCATCGCGAAGCTCAAAGCGCAGGCGCCCTGCCTCGCGAGCCACCCAGAGCGAGGGTTGCGCGGGCAACATCAGTGGCGCCATGAACTGTGTTTCGAGCACCGAACCCGCGCCGGCGGCGTTTGGCCCCAGCTGCGCCACCGCCCGCGCCTGCGACCATAAGCCATGCGCAATCGCCCGGCGAAACCCAAACAGCTTCGCGGTGAACGGCCAGAGGTGAATCGGGTTGAAGTCGCCCGATAGCCTCGCGTATCGGCGCCCGGTATCCGCCGCCACCGGAATCGACGCAAGTTGCTCAAGCGGCGGCGCGTCTAACGCGGCGGTGTTCGTATTTAAACCCGCGATGTCAAAGGCTGGCCCCGCCGGATTGGCAACGCCTCGTCTAAGCAGCGTCTGCGTGGCAAGCCATACCGGCACGCCGGCCCGAGAGACCTTCATCTCAACCGTCAACACCTGGCCCTTGGGATGGGCAAACAAACGCCCCGAGCAAACTTCGACCCGCAGCACGTCGCCCACCGCAATCGACTCCCGCTGCTCGATACGGTTACCAAGGTGGATCAGCCCGAGCACCGGCCAGGGGCAATCCTCCGACGCCAGATAGTCGAGCACCAGCGAAAAACCAAGCAACTGCGGGTAAGTGAGCGGCACCCCGCCTTCAGGGGGGAAACCGCATAGTCGCCGGTAGGTGTCAACATGCTGCGCGTGCACACCCACCTCGGGCAGCACCCGTGTCACCGCCGAAAGCGCTTCCACTACAGGCGCCCGTTTGAAAGCGGTCGCCGTCACCCGCAGCATCAGCGGCCAAGCGCCCGGTGGACGATCAAAAGTCAGTTGCTTCAACCGCCTAGCCCTCCTCCCCTGTGCACGTCAGGCTCCGAGCAGACTCTGGCCGCAGACCCGCAGCACCTGCCCGTTGACACCGGCCGAAGCCGGACTCGCGAGCCAGGCCACGGCTTCTGCCACATCGATCGTTTGCCCTCCCTGGGACATTGCATTCATTCGCCGCCCGGCCTCGCGAATCGCAA
>JALREG010000393.1 GCA_023253905.1 Burkholderiaceae bacterium | reverse complement strand
GCCATCTGCCTTACCATGGCCTGGTACGGGTTCGAGGTCACGATGCTCGATTGGGTTCAGAACAATAAGGACGTCCGCTCATTCGACGCACCGCGCTGGGCGATCGTGATGTGGATCCCGATCTCGTTCCTCTTCATGGGGCTTGAGTTCGTGCGCTATCTGTGGAGAGACGAATCCCCGCTCGCTGCGCTGGCGAGCGAAAGCGGTGGAGCCACGCACTGATGGACTGGATCTGGCCCGCCATTGTGCTGTTCGGCGCATCGGTTGCGCTGATGCTGATCGGCATACCGGTAGCCATCGCTTTTTTCGCGACCAACATCATGGCCGCGGTGTTCTACATGGGCGGTTCGGCCGCAATTGGCCAGGTGGTGAACAACGGCTTTGGCGCCATGACCACCTTTGCGCTGGTACCCATCCCCATGTTCCTCCTGATGGGCGAGCTCTTCTATCACACCGGTCTTGCCACGCGTTGCTTTAACGCCGCCGACAAGCTGTTGGGCAATGTCCGCGGTCGCCTCTCCTATGTCACGCTGATCGGCGGCACGGCGTTTGCGGGCCCTGCCGGCTCATCGATGGGCGCCTGCGCGCTCCTCGGTTCGCTCATGGTCCCCGACATGATGAAGCGGGGCTACAACAAATACCTGTCAATCGGTCCGATCATGGGCGTGGGCGGATTGGCGGTCATCATCCCGCCGTCGGCGCTCACCGTGCTCCTCGCCACGCTGGGCCAAACCGACGTCACCGACCTGCTGCTCGCAGGCATCATCCCCGGCCTGGTGCTCGCCGTGATGTATGGCGTGCTGATCTGGGGCTGGACAATCATCGATCCCAGCGCGGCGCCCTACTACGAAGTCGAGCCCGCGCCGTTCGCCGAGAAAATCCGGTTGATCGTATTCGACGTGCTACCGATGGTCGGGTTGATCGTGTTTTCGGTGGTGCTGATGCTGGTGGGCTGGGCCACCCCCACCGAGGCGGCAGCGCTCGGCGCGCTGTCAGTCGCGGTGCTCGCCGCCTGCTACCGCGCGCTCACCTGGCAGGCCATCGTGCGCTCGGTGGAAGGCGCGCTGCGGGTCACGGTGATGTCGTTTCTGATTATTTTCGGTTCGGCCACTTTCGCGCAGGCGCTCGCCTTCACAGGCGCTTCGAGCGGACTGATGAACTGGGCGCTGTCGTTCGAGCTCACCCCGCTTGCGATGCTGTTTGCCATGATTGGCATTCTGCTGTTCCTCGGTTGCTTCATGGATCAGCTGTCCATGATGCTCCTCACCGCGCCCATCTTTTTCCCGCTTGCCAAGACGCTGGGCTTTGACCTCACCTGGTTCGGCCTCATCATGTTGCTCGCACTCGAGATCGGCTACACCACGCCGCCCTTCGGGCTCCTGCTCTTTGTGATGAAGGGCGTGGCGCCGCCTGAAACCACCATGCGCGACATCTATCTCGCCGCGGCACCGTTCATCGCCTGCGTACTGATTCTGATTGCGCTCATCATCATGTTTCCGCCACTTGCCACCTGGGTGCCGGCGCTCTCGAAATAGCGCAGGCCTCAGATCACGCCTTCCTCGGCGAGCTTGGCAATGTCGGAGGCCGACATGCCGAGATACGTGGAGAGAATGAACGCATTGTCTTCGCCATAGCAGGGCGCGCCGCGGTCAATGGGCCCGCCGCTCCAGGCAGGCGTTCGTGACAGCTTCACCGGAAATTCGCCCACCGGCCAGCGGCCAATTTTGCTGCCTGTCACTTCGGACAGCCAATTGAGCGCGTGCAGTTGTGGATCGTGATCGCAGCGGTCTTCGGCGGTCTGACAGACCCCCGCCGGCACCCCGGCGCGCTGCAAGCGCTGCATGCAGTCGTAGTCGTTCTGCTGGCGCGTCCATGACTCAACCGCCTGGTCGAGTGCGTCCTGGTTCACCAGACGATCAGCGAGCGTCTCGAACCGCGGGTCCTGCGCCAATGCGGTCATGCCGCTCTCGCGGACGAAGGCCTGCCACTGGGCTTCATCGAAGCAGGAAATCGCGATCCAGCGGTCGGTGCCGCGCAGCCGATAGGCGCCGTGCGGCGCCGCAGGCTTATAGGGCGAGCGGTTACCCGTTCGCTGCCACACGCGGCCATTGGCCGACCAATCGAGCACCGCGACACCGGTCTGAAAGATTCCCGCTTCACACTGCGAGGCATCGATCCACTGCCCTTCGCCCGTGCGCTCGCGGTGCCATAGCGCACCAAGCGCGGCGAGCGCAAACCCATAGGCACCAATCCAGTCGAGATACGAATAGCCCCATCCGGCTGGCATCGCGGGCTCGGGCAGTCCGGACATGTCGGTGGAGCCCACCAGCGACGCTGCAATCGGACCCACGGTACGAAACCTGCCGTAACGGCCTACCGATCCCATCCCCGACTGCTGGACATAGATGATGTCGGGCCGGATCGAACGCATCACGTCATAGCCCAGTCCCAGGCGCTCCAGTACGCCGGGTGAAAAGCCCTCGGCCACGATATCCGAGACCCGGATCAGGTCCTTTGCGATGGCGAGGCCCTTCGGATGCCGGATGTTGAGCGAGAGCCCGCGCTTACCCGAGTTCTTATTGTTGAACTGGCCGCCCATGTCGGGATCGGTCACACCGGCAAGCGGTGCGGTGGCGCGCTCGCGCGCCTCGCGGCCGCCGACCGGCGCCATGGCGGCGAGCCGAGTGTCGGGGTTTTCCTTCCACTCCACCTTGAGGCTCTCTGCACCCAGCGACGCAAGAATTCGCGTGCCCCCGGCCGACGCAAGAAACCAGGAGAAATCGAGGATACGAACGCCCTGCAACGCAAACGGCAGGCCATGCGCTGAACGCTGCGGGCCGGCCTGATGCGCAGGCGCTTCACCCAACGGGCGAACCGCAGCGCGCGCCGGCGATTCAGCAGATGACCTGGCGGACGACCTGGGATCGGGATCACGGTCGGCCACACCCGGCGCACGCAGCCACTCAGCGAGCTTTGCCTGATGCTCACCCAGCGCGGGCGCAGGCCCGCAGATCTGCCAGGCCGTCGCGGTGCTCAGCCACTTGCTCACCGGATAGCACAGCGTTCGTCCGAGCTCAGGGTGTTCAATCTCTGAAAAAGTCGCACGCTGCTGCCAGTGCGGATCGGTCGCGTTTTCATGCGGCTTTCTTACCGGCGCCCATAGCAGGCCCGCCTCCTGCGCGACCTGCCAGGGCACGGTATCGTAGCGCCAGGCCCGCATGAAACGCTGCACCACATCGAGGGCGTACATGGTGGCCTCATCGGTACCCGCTGAACCCGGAATGGTGCGCGCCTTGAAATCGGCCTCGTCAGCGGGCGGCTCGAGATCGGCGGCCATCTGCCAGCGATCGAGAAAGGGCACGAGCTTTGCCTTGTCGCGCGCCGACACGCCCCAGGTCATGACCCAGCGGCCATCCTTGGTGTGGCTGACATTGGGCGAGCGGCTGGGTAGCTCGACCGCGTGGCGCGCGGTCTGACGAAAGACCGGCGCACGCCGCATCACCCAGGACATCACATCGATCTCGGTATTCTTCGATACCGCCTCATGCACCGCGCAGCACAGATCCTGACCCTCTCCGGTACGCGCCCGGTGTAGAAGCGCCGCCACGATGGCGGCCGCCAGCTGATCACCGGCAATGTGATAGGCATGCCAGCTCTGCGGGGCGATCGGTGGCGTGTCGTACTGGCCGGTGGGGTCGGGGTCATAACCGCAATTCATCATCACGCCGCCGAGCGCCAGATGCACCAGATCACCCGCCTGAAAATCTTTCCATGGGCCGCTGTCGCCAAATGGGGTCATGCGGGCATGGATCAGCCGGGGAAAGCGTTCTGAAAGCAACTTCTCGGGCGAGAGGCTTGCCGCGAGGCGGCCGTTGGTGCCATCAACCAGGATGTCCGCGGATGCGATGAGGGCGAGCATCTGTTCGCGGTGATGCGTGTTGCCCGCGTCCAGGACCACCGATTGTTTGCCCCGGTTGTAGTTCATGAAAAAAAGCGATCGATCAGGACCCGGCTGATCGCCGACAAACGGCCCGATGGTGCGCGTGGGACTGCCCGAGGGCGGCTCGATCTTGATCACTTCGGCGCCTAGCCCGGCAAGCACCAGGCCCACGTATTCGGCTGACTCGTCGGCCACCTCGACCACCCGGAGTCCTGCCAGCATGCCGGGCTTGCCGGCGGGCGCGAGGCGCTGTGCGAGAGATTCGGCCGGGGTTGAGGGCGTGGACATGGCAATCTCGAATTGGATTCAATGAAATGTCGGGAGGGTAGGCCGCGCGATCTGGCCTACCATCTTCTGACAGCCTTGGAAGTCGGGGCGTGCGAGGCTTTTCTAATCGCATGCTCGGGCGCTGGGCATTCTAATCACCGGAGACATCCCCATGAAACGCAGTTTCGTTGCAGCATTTCTGTTTCTGCTTGCCGGCGCAGTCACCGCGCAGCCCTGGCCCAATCAATCGGTACGGTTGGTGGTGCCCTTCGCACCCGGTGGTGGCGTGGACACCATGGCACGCATCCTCGCGCAACCCCTTGCGCAGCGCCTTGGGCAATCGGTGGCCGTGGACAACCGCGGCGGTGCGGGCGGCAATATCGGCACCGAGGTCGCCGCGCGCTCAAAGCCTGATGGTTACACCATCCTGATGGCCTCGGTCAGCCCGAATGCCGTGAATGTTCATCTTTATTCAAAGCTGCCGTTTGATCCCATCCGCGATTTCGAGCCTGTCATCTACTTCTCCCAAGTTCCCAACATCCTGGTGGTGGCTGCCGGCTCACCGTACAACTCGGCCCGCGAACTGATCGATTTCGCGCGCGCCAACCCGAACAAGGTGAGCTACGGCTCGGCGGGTGTGGGCTCGTCACACCACCTGGCCGGACAGATGCTTGCAACCCATACCGGCGTGCAACTCATGCACGTCCCGTATCGCGGTGCCGGCATGGCGCACTCCGACCTGCTCGCCGGCACGATCACGCTCATGATGGACACCACCGCGCCGGTTTCCTTCGTGGCAGCCGGCAAGATGAAGGCGCTTGCCGTGGCGGCCGACAAGCGTTCGCCAGCGTTTCCGCAGCTCCCCACTTTCTCCGAGCTGGGCATCAAGGGCGTATCAATGTCGGCCTGGTACGGTGTCATGGCGCCCGCCGGCACACCGCGCGAGATCGTTGATCGGCTCAATACCGAGATCAATGCGGTGCTGAAGGAGCCGGCGGTCGTCAAACGCCTGAACGATCTGGGCGCCGACATCGGCGGTGGCACCGCGCAGGACTTCGGCCGCTTCGTGGAGGCGGAAATCAAGCGTTATGCAGACGTGGTGAAGGCCGCAGGCGCCAAGCTCGACTAAAGAGGCCCAACGCAAGCGCCCCCGCGTAAGTCTTCAAGCCCGACTTACGCGGGCACGAACCGCGGCAGCGTGAGCTCGGGCGAGACGTCGTCAAACACCACGCGAAGCGGCATCCCGGCGCGAACACCGTCGGGGATACCGCCCGCGAAATTACTGATCAGAATCGGCCCTTCCTCAAGCTGCACGAGGCAGGCGTCGTAGGGCACGTCGTCGCGAAAACTCACCCAGTAGGCGCGGTGAAACAGCACCCACGAAAGCAGCGTCGCACGCCCGCTCACGCCCTCCCACGACTGCCGATCGGACAGGCACGCCGGGCACACCGGACCGGGCGGAAAGTGGCGGTCGCCGCAGGCGTCACAGCGCTGCACTGCCAGGCGATGTTCACGCGCACGCTGCCAGAATGGGCGGGCATCGGGATCGCCGGATGGAAGCGGCTTGTCATAGTGTCCAAGCATGTCGGTTCTCCTCAGCCGCGGGTATAGATGATGGAGCGCGTGCAGGGGGCGGTTGCCACGTACTGCACGATCTCGCAGTCGGGCACCTGGCGCTCACCGCACTCGCCACGCAGCTGCCGCACCGCCTCGACGTTGAGCGCCCAGCCCTGCATATAGGAGTTGGACAGGTGCCCGCCGTCGGTGTTGGTGGGCAGCCTGTTGCCGAGCTGAAGCGTCCCGCCTTCCACGAACGAGCCCGCCTCGCCTCGCTGGCAGAAACCCAGGCCCTCGAGGCTGAACAGCACCGTGGGGCTGAAGTTGTCATAGCACATGAGCGCATCGATATCAGACGGGCCAACGCCTGCCATGGCGTACGCCTGCTCGCCCGCATCCCGCGTTTCGGCATACCAGAAGTCGGGATCGAAATTGGGGATGGCACTGCGGCGAAATGCGTCGCGTGCGCCAAAACCGGAGATCAGCACCGGGGGCTTTTTGAGATCGCGCGCGCGATCCGCGGTGGTGAGGATGAGGCAGACCGCGCCGTCGTTGATGAGACAGTAATCAAACAGCCGGAGCGGCTCGACGATCGGGCGCGAGGCCTCGTGATCATCGATCGACATGGGCGTCTTCATGACGGCATCGGGCTGCAGCATGGCATGCTGCCGAAACGCAACCGACACCTCGGCAAGCTGGCGCGTGGTGGTGCCATAACGCTCCATGTGCATGCGAAACATCATGGCGTGGGCGGCCCCCGGCGAGGTAAAGCCCCAGGGATCCCAGAACGCGGCGCTCTCCTCCCCGCCGTAGTTCACCCGACGCGAGCGACCAATATTGGCGTAGATGAGCGCCACGTACTTCGCAGCCCCCGTGTGGAGTGCGAGCGCGGCCTCAACGATTGACATCCCCGACATTCGGCCGTGAGGCGGCATCTGAAGCGTCCAGCGCGGATCGAGGCCCAGGATCTCGCCCATCCGCGCGTAGTAGGGCACGCGGCAGCACACCAGTCCGTCAATCTCGTTCTTGTCGAGCCCGCAGTCCTGGATCGCGGAGCGAAACGCCTGCGCGCCCAGTCCGTAGTCGCTCACATCGGGGAAACTGCCATAGGCGGTGTTGCCCACCCCGACCACCGCAATCTGGTTCTTGAGCGCGTGTAGCGGATTGCTCATCCTGCGTTCTCCTGGTTGCTCAACCGCCGGCTGCGAGTGCTTCCAGCACCGCATCACCCATCTCGCGGGTGCCCACCTGCTTCATGCCAGGTTGCATGATGTCGCCCGTGCGATAGCCGCTCGCGAGTGCCTGCCCGACCGCCCGTTCAATACGATCCGCGAGGTCGGCACGGTCAAAGGAGTGCCGCATCATCATTGCAGCCGAGAGAATCGCGGCAAGGGGATTGGCGAGGTTGCGTCCCGCGATATCGGGCGCCGTGCCGTGCACCGGCTCGTAAAGGCCTTTGCGACCCAGCGCAAACGAGGCCGAGGGCAACATGCCGATTGAGCCGGTGAGCATGGCAGCGGCGTCCGACACGATGTCACCAAACACATTGCCCATCACCATCACGTCGAACTGCTTGGGCGCACGCATGAGCTGCATCACCGCCGCATCGACAAACTGGTGCGTGAGTTCGACATCGGGATACGCCTCGCCCACGCGAGCCACGACCTTACGCCAGAGCTGCATCACCTCGAGCACATTGGCCTTGTCGACCGAACACACCTTGCGCCGACGGGTCCGCGCAAGCCGAAACGCCACGTGAGCGATACGCTCGATTTCGGGCTCGGTGTAGACCATGGTGTTGAACGCCCTGGCAACGCCATCGGCCGTGGTGTCAAACCCGCGCGGCTCACCGAAATAGAGATCGCCTGTGAGCTCGCGGAGAATCATGATGTCCAGGCCTTCCACCACCTCCCGCTTGAGCGTGGAAGCCCCGATCAGCTCGGGAAACAGAAAGGCCGGACGGAAATTCGCAAACAGATCCAGGTCCTTGCGCAGCCGCAACAGACTTGCGCCCGGTCGCTTCTCGTAGGGAATCTCTTCGTCACCCGGCACGCCCACCGAGCCAAACAGGATCGCCTCAGCCTTGCGGGCGAGTGCAAGCGTATGGGCGGGCAGGGGATCGCCGTAGGCTTGGAGCGCATCCGCGCCGATCGGTGCGTGAGCAAGCTCGAAGCCGGGCTCGGCACCCGCCACCGCCTGCACCACGCGGACCGCCTGCTCGGTGACCTCAGCGCCGATACCGTCGCCTGCGAGAACCAGAATTTTCATGCGATGCGCTCCGAAAATCAGAATCCGTCGGCCGCGTGGCGGCGCTCGAATTCCTGTAACTGCGCCAGGTGGCTCAGGGTGTAGTCGATTTCGTCCAGTCCTTCCAGGAGGCACCGGCGTGCAAACGGCGCGATGTCAAACCCATGGACACCGGAATCAGGCAGCACCACCTGCTGCGCCTCAAGGTCGACCACAATGCGGGCACCCGGATGGGCCTCCAGATACGCGAGCGTGGCCACCACCACCGGCTCGGGCAGCACCACGGGCAAGAAGCCGTTCTTGAGCGAGTTGCCGGCAAAAA
>JALREG010000350.1 GCA_023253905.1 Burkholderiaceae bacterium | reverse complement strand
TCAACGGGACCGGGGTCAGCCCGGTACGCCCACTCCACCGGAGGCCCGGGTCACTCCACTTTCGCGCCGGAGCTTCGCACCACGCGTTCCCACAACGCGAACTCGTTGGCCAGAATAGCCTCCGACGGCTGCGGGGCAGACCTCACCATATCCATCCCCGATTCCCCGAGCTTGCCGATGATCTCGGGGTGCGCGGTCACGCCCGCAAGCGTGTCATGGAGCGTGGCCAGCACCGCTGCCGGCGTTCGTGCAGGCACCATCAGCCCAACGATCAGGCTTGCGTCCATGCCGCGCATCCCTGTCTCTGCAAACGTGGGAACCGAAGGTAAGCCAGCGAATCGCTTCTCACCGGTCAGCGCAAGCGGCCGGAGTTTGCCCGAAGCGATATGCGCCCGCGCCGTACCGGGAACCGCAAACATCATCGGCACCTGCCCACCGATCACATCCAGAATCGCCTGCCCTGCGCCCTTGTAGGGTACGTGCACGATATCAATGCTCGCTGCGGTCTTGAGCATTTCAGCGGCCAGATGCACCAGCGTGCCGCTCCCTGCCGAGGCATAGGTCAGCCCACCGGGGCGCGCTCGGGCGAGCGCGATCAATTCGGTCACATTAGCCGCGGGCAGCGTGGGATGCACCGCCAGGACCAGCGGCGTGCGACCCACGATCATGATGGGGGCGAGGTCACGGCGCGCGTCATAACTCAAGCGCGTGTAGAGCGAGGCGTTGACCACCAGCGCGCTATCGAACAGCAGTACGGTGTAGCCGTCAGGCGCAGCCTTGGCGACATAGTCAATACCGATATTGCTGCCCGCACCGGGTCGGTTTTCAACCACGATCTGCTGCTTGAGCGCCTCGCTCCACCTGGGTGCGATCAGTCGGGCCACAAAGTCGCCGATCCCGCCTGGCGGATACGGCACGACCATGCGAACCGGTCTGGATGGAAACGCTTCCTGCGCGAGCGGGGCCGCGTTCAACATCATGCTCGCCAGCACCACGCCGAGCGGGCCAAGCAGACGGGGCAGAGAGAAGGTCATAGGGAGTGCTCCTTTCAGTGCTCGCAAGCAGGGCCCACCAGACCAAAGGGGCCAGATCGGTTCAGTCTAGCTTTCGCCCCGGGGAAACGATAGCGCCCGTTTCGCTGCCGCGCGCGGGTTTGCCGCTGGACACGCTTGAACGCCCCGCTGTGATAGCGTCGAATACGTTCAAATCAAGGAGATATCGCTGTGCAGCGTCGATCCCTACTTGCCTTAGGTGTAGCGTCACTGTCGCTCGGCTCGCGCCTCGCTCAGGCGCAGAGCACCTGGCCCTCGCGCCCGGTTCGCATGGTTGTCCCCACTGGCCCAGGCAGTTCGCTTGATCTCATCATCCGGGCCACCAGCGACCGCCTGTCCGCTCGACTGGGTCAGCCCATCGTGGTCGACAACAAGCCCGGTGCGGCCGGACTGATCGGGACCGACGCCATTGCCAAGGCCGTTGACGGCCATACGTTTGGCATCAGTTTCAACGGCCCCCTGGCATTCGCACCGTTTCTCTATCAGAAGATGCCTTATCGCCTGCCAGAGGACTTCGCACCCATCGTCATGACAACCAGCCAGCCCAATGTGCTGGCGGTCAACGCCAAGCTGCCGGTGCAGTCCGTCGCGGAACTGGTGCAGTGGCTGCGAGCCAACGTGGGCAAGGCCTCGTTTGCATCGATCGGCAACGGCAGCTCCTCACACCTGTCGATGGAGTTACTCAAAGTCGCCACTGGCACCTTCGCACTGCACATTCCCTATAACGGCTCGCCGCCCTCGGCCTTGTCGGTGGCTACGGGTGAAACGCAAATGATCATGACGGTTGCACCCGCGCTCCTGCCCCATGTGCAGGCCGGCCGGGTGCGCCTGCTCGCCGTGACCAGCCGTACGCGTTACCAGCCCTTACCCGATCTGCCCACGGTCGCCGAATCGGGGCTGCCTGAGCTGAAAGATTTCGAGGCCATTGCATGGAACGCGATCGTGGGACCGGCCAGCACCCCCGCATCGGTGGTTGAACGCCTGAATCAGGAGTTCAACGACGCCCTCCGGGATCGGGCCATCGCAGAGCGGCTGATGGGTCAGGGTATGACGCCCACCGGCGGCAGCCCGCAGGTGCTCGCCCGTTTAATGGCCGATGAGGCAACGCGATGGGGGCCGGTCATCCGGCGCACAGGCATCACGCTTTAGGGCGCAGGTCGCGGGCTAACCCGCCCGCTAACCCGCCCGCAACGCGGGCAGTACATGTTCGCCGAACAGCTCCACCGTGCGCACCGGATCACTCGCCAGACTCACGGTGAACATCAGGCGCGTCGCCCCCGCCGCCTTGGCCGCCAGCGCCTGGCGCAGGCAATCGTCCGGGGTACCCCAGATCGATAGCCGTCCCGCGAGGTAGTCGAACAACCCCAGTTCATCGACCATCCGCGCATCCGCCTCGCCGGGCCGGGTGCTATAGCGCCGGCGGAGCTCGCGCAGCGGCTCGATCTTGTCCGGCGGCACGCCTCGCGCCTCAAGGTCCTCCGTGCCGATGACATAGCCACTCACAAACGCGAGGATCGCGCCGATTTTCCGGCGCGCCACGTCCCGGTCCTCGTGGCAGTCCAGACAACCGATCTGCCAGACCTCGACGCTTGCTGCCTGACGCCCCGCCTCCGCTGCACCACGCGCGATGTGTGCGGCTGAAGCCGACAGACTCATCCGGTCGAGCCCGTAATTGACAAAGACGCCATCCGCGCAGCGCCCGGCCGCCACCAGTGAACGGGGAAGCGACGCGGCCTGGAACACGGGCGTGGGACGCTTCACCCAGGGAAGCTGTGCGGTACCGCCCCGGTATTCAGCCTTCTCACCCGCCAGCAGCGTCTTGATGTACGCGATGCCCTCGCTCATTTCAGCGACTGGCGTGCCCTTGACCCCCAGATTGCGGGTGCCGGAGTTGCCCGCGCCAATACCGAGAATGGCGCGCCCTCCGGAGATCAGGTCGACCGAGGCGATGGCAGCTGCAGAGACCGCCGCATGGCGGGTTGCAAGGTTGGTGACACAGATCGACACTTTGGGCCGCCGCGTGTGCTCGGCCACCAACGCCGCCGTCACCCAGGGATCCATCGCATTACCGGGGGTGTCAGCCACACCGATCATGTCATAGCCATAGCGCTCGGCAGCCGCTGCCATCTTCATGGTCAGTTCGACGCTGAACGGCCAGTAAAAGAAACCGACTTCCATGCTAATCACCGAGATTGAGTTTGGCCTCGCGGATCAGCCGGCCCCACTTCTCATGCTCGGCGCGAATGAACTCATTGAGCTGGGCCGGCGTGCTCGCCACGACGACCATGGTCTGATCCGATAACTTGCCGCTCACCGCCGGATCGCGCGCTGCCTTCACCACCTCGGTATTCAGCCGGTCGATCACGGCAGCAGGCGTTCCCGCGGGCACCACCACCCCTACCCAGGCCCCTGAGTCAAACTGCGGAAACCCTTCCTCAGCGGTAGTGGGTACATTGGGCAAGGCGGCTGAACGTTGCGCACTGGTCAGCGCGAGTCCCTTTAATTTGCCGGTTCGAATATGTTGTGTCACCACGCCAGCCGCCAGAAAGGCAAATGGAATTTGCCCGCCCAACAGATCCGCCACTGCGGGGCCACCGCCCTTGTAGGGGACATGCACCAGCTCAATCCCACTCAGAAGCTTGAGTTGCTCGGCCGCCAGATGTCCTGAGCTTCCGGCGCCCACCGACGCATAGGAATACTTGCCGGGGTTCGCCTTGGCAAGCGCGACCAATTCCCTGAGATTCGACGCGGGCACATTCGCCGCCGCAGCGATCGCAAGCGGAATCTTCACCACCAGCGACACCGGTTCGAAGTCTTTAAGGGTGTCGAAGGCCAGATTCTTGTAGATGTGAGGATTGACCGCGTGGGTATCGAAGGCAAAAAGAATGGTGTAACCATCGCGCGGGGACTTGGCTGCCAGCGCGGTGCCGATCGATCCACTGGCGCCAGCGCGGTTATCAACCACCACCTGCTGACCCATGCTCTCGCTCATTTTGGATGCGACCTGCCGGGCGACGGTATCGACCACCCCGCCGGGCGGGAACGGCACGATGGCGCGAAGCGGCTTGGAAGGATAGTCCTGCGCAACCGCGGCGGATGCTGCGATGGCAAGCGAAACGAACAATGCCTGAGACAGTCGAGTCATGTGCGGCCTCCCTGTAAGCCCCTCATGCTAATGGCACGTTGCCAAGCCGGTGCGTTTTCAATGCGTTATTCAACACGCCCGCAGACTGCGGCTGATCCGCGCTCGCCGAGATAGACTGCTCGCCTCATCTGACGCAACGGGGCACGGCCATGTCCGGACTGACCTATTTCGACAAAGTATGGGCAGATCATGCAATCCGGACAATTGAGGGGTCCACTGACCTGCTGCAGATCGATCGCCTGATTCTTCATGAGCTGGGCGGCAGCCAGGTGCTTCATGCCATGGCGCGCGCTGGCAGGAAGCCCGACAGCCGGGCACAGGTCTTTACGATCATCGAGCATCTGATCGCCACCCAGCCGGGGCGCGGGCCGACCGACTCACCGTCCCCAAGTGGCTTTTCCATGATCAGCACCACGCGCGCCGAGGCGCAGCGCTGGCAGCTGAATTTCATCGACTATGACGACCCGCGACAGGGGATCGCCCATGTAGCCGCCCCCGAACTGGGTATCGCACTCCCCGGCAGCACACTGGTGTGCTGCGACAGCCATACCTGTACCGTGGGTGGCATTGGCGCGGTCGCCTGGGGGATCGGCGTGAGCGAGGCCGAGCATGTGCTTGCCACCCAGACACTCGCCCAGACCCGCCCCGCGACGATGCGCGTGTCGTTTAACGGAAAGCTCGGCGATGGTGTCTATGCGAAGGACATGATCCTCGCGCTGATCGCCCGGCTCGGCGCTGCCGCAGGAATCGGTTTCGCTGTCGAGTTTGCAGGTGATGCCGTGGCCTCGCTACCGGTTGAAGCACGGCTTACGCTATGCAATATGTCGATTGAATTCCAGGCGAAATATGGCTTTGTCCCGCCGGATGACGTCACTTTCGAATACCTCGCCGGTCGCGCCTGGTCACCCAAGGGGCGTGCCTGGGATGACGCCGTCGCCTACTGGCGAAGTCTGCGAACGGACGACGGGGCCCGCTTCGGCCGCGAGGTATCGATCGACTGCGAATCGATCGCGCCGCAGCTGAGCTGGGGCACCAGCCCACAGCACTCGATCGATATCACGGCAGCCGTGCCCGACCCGGCCGAGGCCGCCGACGCGGAGGCGCGCGACCTGGCCGCTCGGGCGCTGGCCTACATGCAGATTTCGCCTGGTACGCCGCTGATCGGCACGCCCATCGATGCGGTCTACATCGGCTCGTGCACCAACGCCAGGCTATCGGATCTGCGCGAGGCCGCCCGCATATTGCGCGGCCGTCGCGTCAAGCCCGGCATACAAGCCGTCTGCGTACCCGGCTCCACCCCCGTTCGGCAGGCCGCCGAGGCTGAGGGCATCGACCGCGTGTTTCGCGAGGCTGGGTTTGAATGGCATGAGGCGGGCTGCGGTTACTGCGGGCATCTTGGCGACAACCGCTTCGCCGATCAACGTGTGGTGAGCACCACCAATCGCAACTTCGAAGGCCGTCAGGGGCCACGGACCCGCACGCACCTCGCAAGCCCCGCCACGGTGGCCGCCTCGGCGGTGAGCGGCGCAATCGCCGATCCAAGACCGCTCCTCGCGAGCCACCGCTAACCATCGGAGACCAACATGGAAGCGTTTCGAAGTGTCACGGGGATTGCGGCTGCGATGCTGGTGATTAACATCGATACCGACCAGATCATCCCGGCCCGATACATGGGCGGACCTGATGCCACCGGCTACGGCAAGATGTTGTTCGCCAATCAGCGGTTCCTGGGCGATGACCGCACACCCGACCCCGCATTCATCCTGAACCGTGCGCCCTATGATCAGGCACAGATTCTTCTCGCCGATCGCAATTTCGGCTGTGGATCGTCACGCGAGCGCGCACCCAAGGCATTACGGGAGTTTGGCTTTCGCGCGCTGATCGCGCCGAGCTTCGGCGGCATCTTTTTCAACAACTGCTTCCGTAACGGCATCCTGCCCGTCGAACTGCCGATCGAAGCGGTTCGGCAGCTCGCCGAGGAAGTAGCACGCAGCAACGGGCAGGCGCAGGTTACGGTCGATCTCGACGCGGGGGAAGTTCGCAGCCCATCAGGTCACCAATTTCGATTTCAAACGCCGCCCGCGCTACGCACCATGCTTCTTAACGGCCTGGATGAAATCGACGTGACTTTGTCAGCCCGCGCCGAGATTGATGCGTTTCGCAGCCGCGACCGCGCACGCAGGCCCTGGGCGTATCTCGACGGCTGCTGAGTGCTGCGCATCCCCTTACCCTCCTGCCCAAGAGTTACGCTGTGAACCTTCGTCAACTCGAATACTTCAAACAGATTGCGGAATCACGCAGTATCACCCGCGCTGCGCACCTCCTGCGAGTGACTCAACCGTCGCTCACGCGACAGATGCAGCAGCTTGAAAAAGATCTTGGCGTACTGCTCTTTTACCGATCTGACAAAGGCGTCGCACTCACCCCGGCAGGCCAGGAGCTACTCGAGCGTGCCGAGGGCGTGCTCGCACAGGTGCGAAAGATCAGCGATGAGGTGGGTAAATACGCAACCGAGCCCAAGGGAGAGTTCAGCTTCGGCGTGCCACCTTCTCTCTACGATATTGTCACCAGCCGCCTGATGGATGACTACATCGACCGCTATCCCGAAGTTCAGCTTCGGATCACCGAGGGCCTGAGCGGAGCGCTTCATGAAATGGTTCTAACGGGCAGGCTTGATGCAGCGCTGGTCTCCGATGTCGAGCCACTCGATCTCCTGCACAGTCGTCCGCTCCTACGCGAGCAACTGTTTCTGGTGGGGTCAAACAGCAGTCATCTGAACATTTCGCGCTCGGTCAAGGTTGAGAGTCTGAGTCGCCGTCCGATGCTGCTCACTTCCCGGCCTAACGCCATGCGAACGATTGTCGACCGCCATCTGGCCGGGCTGGGACGCGCGCTCGCACCGAAGCTGGAAACCAACTCGGCTCGCCTGCTGTGCGATCTGGTGATGCGCGGCAAGGGATTCACAGTGCTGCCCTACAGCGCAATTTTTACGCTTCACCGCGCGGGTCAGTTGAGCGCTGCACCGATCGATGGACTGTCGGTCTGCTGGACCTTGGCACACGTCCGGGAGCGTGGCATTCCGCTCGCCGGTCACCGTCTGCGCGAGCGGCTGGTTGAGATCCTCAGCCATCACGCGAGGCAAGGGGCGTGGCTGGGCGCACAGTTTCTCGATTGACCCTGACCGCCAGCCGCGCCGGGGCCATAAGCTCCAGGCATGGATCTGATGCGGAACCACCATGGCTTTCGGCGAATAAGCCCCGCAAACTTCCAGCCACGGTGATCCCGCGCACGGCTCTCCCCGATCCGTGAGGCGAGTGGACGTACCGCTTTCGATTGGGAGTCAGGATGGAGCATTACCAGGTCGGGGTCGACATCGGCGGAACCTTCACCGATTGCGTCGTCCTCAGCAGCAGCGGCGAACTCTTGGCCGCCAAATCCCCGTCCACACCGCCACACTTCGCCACCGGCATGCTGAACGCAATGCGGCTGGTTGCCGAGCGGCTTGAGCTGGACTTCGAAACCTTCTGCAGTCGGGTCAGCCTGCTCACCCATGGCACGACCGTCGGCACCAACACGCTCATCCAGCGGCGCGGAGCCAAGGTGGGTCTGATTACCACCAAGGGCCACGAGGACATCATCCACATCATGCGGGGGTCACGCGGAATCGATTCCCGTAACCTCAACCCACTCGTGCACTTCCCCGAGAGCCAGAAGCCAGTTCCCATCGTACCCAAGCGCTATATCCGGGGCGTTTCCGAGCGGGTCGACTGTCATGGGGAAGTGGTTGTCAGCCTGAATGAAGCCGAGGTGGTTCGTGCCGTTGACGAGTTGCTCGCCCTGGGCGTCGAGGCCATTGCCGTCGGACTCCTCTGGTCCTTCAAACATCCGGCGCATGAACAGCGGATCGCAAAAATCATCCGTGAGCGTGCCCCGGGCATGTTCGTGAGTACCTCGGTGGAGCTCGCACCCAAATGGGGGGAGTACGAGCGCATGACCGCCACGGTACTGAACGCCTACATCGGACCGGTGACCTCCAACTATCTCAAGCAACTCGACGGACAGCTCCGCGCAGCGGGCTATCGCCGGCCGTTACAGATTACCTCCTGCGGCGGCGGATCGATCTCGGTTGAACGAGCAATTCAGGCACCACTCCTCACGCTCGACTCTGGCCCGGTCTCGGGCGTCACCGCCTCGCTCTTCATGGGCAAGCTGATCAAGTGCGACAACATCATTACCACCGACATGGGCGGTACGTCATTTGACGTTGGCATCATCCATCGCGGCAAGCCCGCCTACAGTTCAATCGCCAATGTTGCGCAGTACGAATACTTCATCCCCAAGGTCGATATCCAGGCTATCGGATCGGGCGGTGGCTCACTCGCCCGCGTTGACCCGCTGACCCAAACGCTTCGGGTCGGCCCGGAATCGGCTGGTGCCGACCCCGGCCCAGCCTGCTACGGCAAGGGCAACACCACGCCCACGGTCACCGACGCCGATGTGGTGCTTGGCTATATCGATCCCGACAATTTCCTGGGTGGCCGAATCCGCCTGGATCGCGCCAAGTCGGAGGAGGCAATCGCCGGTGTTGCAAAAAAAATCGGACTCGGCATGTTTGAAACCGCCGCGGGCATTGCCAAGATCGCCGAGTTCAAGATGGCTGACATCATCCGCAAGACGACGGTTGAAAAAGGCTTCGACCCCCGCGACTTCACAGTGTTCGCGTTTGGCGGCGCCGGTCCTCGCGCTGGCCGAGGCGCGCGGGCCGGTGAGCGGCCGGGAATTCATCACGGCCGTCACCGTGGGCTCGGAGATGGTGTGCCGCCTGTCGGCGGCGGTGAGGACCAGTTCGGTGAGCCGCTGCCCCCCATCATCCCGGGTGCGGACCTCGGCCGCCAGGGAGTCGGCCATCACCTCGAAAGGGATGGTCAGGACATCGGTCGCGCCCTCGCTGTCGGTCGCCGTGACGGCAAGATCATGGACGGTCCCATTGGCTAGGGTGATCCCGCCCAGTTCGAGCGTGCGCTGCCCGCCAGCCCCGGTCACCGCGACCGTGCGCGACGCCGTCGCGCCCCGTTGGCGGATCGTCGCCCCGACATCGACGATGGAGACCCCCGCCCCGACCGCGGCGGCGGACACCTCGACCAGCGGGACC
>JALREG010000279.1 GCA_023253905.1 Burkholderiaceae bacterium | reverse complement strand
GCCGATGCCAAACCCGATGCCATCTTCAACGTGCTGTTTGGTGCCGACCTGGCGAAGTTTGTGCGCGAGGGCAATACCCGCGGGCTCTTCAAGGGCCGTGAAGTGGTGAGCCTGCTCACCGGCGAGCCCGAGTACATCGATCCGCTGAAAGATGAGGCGCCGGAAGGCTGGCTGGTCACAGGGTATCCCTGGGACCAGATCAATACGTCCGAACACAAGGCGTTTGTCGATGCCTATCAGAAGCGGTTCAAAGACTATCCGCGCCTGGGTTCCCTCGTGGGCTATGTCACGCTGAAGGCGGTGGGCGCGGGCCTGGCCAGGGCGGGCGGCGCCGATACCGAAAAGCTGATCACCGCTTTCCGGGGCCTGCAGTTCGACTCACCGGTTGGTAAGGTCCTGTTCCGACCCCAGGATCATCAATCGACGATGGGTGCCTACGTGGGTCGTACCACGGTTCGGAATGGCCGCGGCACCATGCGCGACTTCCGCTATGCCGATGGCGCGCAGTTCCAGCCGTCGGATGCCGAAGTCGCCGGCATGCGTCCGAAGGACTGAGCGCGCGTCTGATCCTGCAGTCACGTCGCCGAACTCCGTCATCGCAGTTGATGACGGAGTTCGGCGGCCCGCAGTCGCCTCGGCTCCGCGTGTTTTTCCGGGTTAACCACTCATGACGCTTTCCGCACTGCTGGTGCAGATGTTGAACGGTCTGGCGAGCGCGTCCAGCCTGTTCTTGATCGCAGCCGGCCTGTCGTTGATCTTTGGTGTGTCGCGAATCGTGAACTTCGCTCACGGCTCGTTCTACATGCTGGGCGTGTATCTCGCTTATTCAATCGTCGGGAAAATCGGCAGCACACCGCTCGGCTTCTGGGCCTCCATACTGATCGCGGCTGCAGTCGTCGCGGTCGTCGGACTGGTTGTGGAACTGGTGCTCCTTCGCCGCATCTACCGGGCGCCCGAGCTGTTGCAGCTTCTGGCCACGTTTGCGCTGGTGCTGGTGATCCGCGATGCGGTGCTCGTGATCTGGGGACCGGAGGACCTGCTGGGCCCTCGCGCGCCCGGTCTCAAGGGCTCGATTGAGATCATGGGGCGACAGTTTCCTCAATACGATCTGGTGCTGATTTTCATCGGCCCCCTGGTGCTCGCCGTGCTCTGGTGGGTGCTGATGCGTACCCGTTGGGGCGTTCTGATTCGCGCCGCCACACAAGACCGCGAGATGGTGGGGGCGCTGGGCGTGAATCAGGCCTGGCTTTTTACCGGCGTGTTCATGCTGGGGGCGTTTCTCGCCGGGCTGGGAGGGGCGCTGCAGCTGCCGCGCGAGCCCGCCAACCAGTTTCTCGATCTGGCTGCGATCGGCGATGCCTTTGTGGTGGTTGTGGTGGGCGGCATGGGGAGCGTGCCGGGTGCGTTCCTGGCGGCGCTTCTCATTGCCGAGATCAAGGCGCTCTGCATTGCCATCGGTCAGGTGTCGATCGGGGGCTTCACCTTCTCCCTCTCTCGCATGACGCTGGTGGTGGAGTTTCTGGTGATGGCGGCGGTGCTGATCTGGCGCCCCTGGGGCCTGCTCGGGAAACCCGCTGCGGCCACGCGCAATGCCGCCGAGATCGAGGCGCCGCTCAGGCCCGCCACGCCGCTTCTCAAGCGGTTTGGCTGGCTGGTGCTGGTGCTGCTCCTCCTGGTGCCGCTGGTGGGCTTGCGGATGCCCTTCATCAATGTGCTGATGATCGACATTCTGATCGCGGTATTGTTTGCTGCGAGCCTGCACTTCATCATGGGCCCGGGCGGCATGCACTCCTTCGGTCATGCCGCCTATTTCGGTCTGGGTGCCTACGGGGCGGCGCTCCTCTTCAAGCTCGCCGCCATGCCAATGGAGGCTGCGCTCGTGCTGGCGCCGCTGGTGGCGGGATTGGGTGCGCTCATCTTTGGCTGGTTCTGTGTGCGGCTGTCCGGGGTTTATCTCGCCATGCTCACGCTCGCGTTTGCGCAGATCGTGTGGTCAGTCATGTTCCAGTGGGATGAGGTGACCGGCGGCTCCAACGGGGTGGTGGGCGTCTGGCCCGCAGCCTGGCTCTCGCAGAAGTGGGTCTACTACTACTTCACGCTCGCGCTCACCGTGGCGGGAGTGCTGCTGCTTCGGCGCATCCTGATGTCACCCTTTGGCTACGCGATGCGCGCGGTGCGCGACTCGCGGCTGCGGGCCGATGCGATCGGCATCGATGCGGTGGGTGTCCATTGGGCGGGCTTTGTGCTGGCGGGCCTTATCTGTGGGTTGGCTGGCGCGTTATTCGCATTTTCCAAAGGCAGCATCTCCCCCGAGGTGATCGGTGTTGGGCGATCGATTGACGGTCTCGTGATGGTGCTCCTGGGCGGCATCCAGACCCTGGCGGGGCCGCTGGTGGGCGCATCGGCCTTCACCTGGCTTCAGGACACGGTCGCGCGACAGACCGACTACTGGCGCGCACTCCTCGGTTTCATCATCCTCGTCCTGGTGCTCGCGTTTCCGCAGGGCATCGCGGGCTTCGTTCGCGACCGCCTGATGCCTGAGCGCGATAGCGGAGGTGCACGATGAGCGCGCTTCTTGAGGTCAGCGGCCTCTCCAAGGCCTTTGGCGGCGTGCGTGCGGTCAGTCAGGTGTCTTTCAACGTGGCAGCGGGTGAACTCCTCGCCATGATCGGCCCCAACGGGGCGGGTAAGTCCACCTGCTTCAACATGCTCAACGGTCAGCTGCGACCCGATGCCGGTTCGATCCGCCTGGGCGGTCGCGAGATCGTCGGGCTTGCGCCACGCGAGGTGTGGCGCATGGGCGTGGGGCGCACCTTCCAGATCACGGCCACATTTTCGTCGATGACGGTACGCGAAAACGTACAGATGGCGCTCTTGTCTCACCACCGCATGATCGCGCGTGGCTGGCGGCCCGCAGCAGAAGCCTTTGTCGATGAGGCCAATGCGCTCCTTGAGCGTGTGGGCATGAACGCGCAGGCCGAGCGCCCTTGCTCGGTGCTTGCGTACGGCGACCTCAAGCGGCTCGAACTCGCGATTGCGCTTGCCAACGATCCCAAGCTGCTGCTGATGGATGAGCCCACGGCTGGCATGGGACCGCGCGAGCGTCTTGAACTGATGGCGCTCACCGCCGAACTGGTGCGCGCAAAGGGCGTCGCGGTGCTCTTTACCGAGCATGACATGGATGTGGTGTTTCGCCATGCCGACCGGATGATGGTGTTGAACCGTGGCGTGCTGATTGCGCAGGGCGAACCCGAGGCGGTGCGCGCCGACCCCGAAGTGCAGCGCGTCTATCTGGGCTCGCGGGCCGAACACTGAGAGCAAGTCCGATGACAGCCACGCAAGGTTCAATGATCCCCGCCGACGCCCCCATGCTCGAGGTGTCAGGCATCCACTCGTTTTATGGGCAGGCCCACATTCTGTTTGATGTCTCGCTCAATGTCCGGGCAGGCGAGGTGGTGGTCCTGCTTGGCCGGAATGGCGCGGGCAAATCCACCACGCTCAAGTCGATTGCCGGCCTGGTGCGCCCGCGCGAGGGTTCGGTCAGGTTCATGGGAGAGGCGATCGAACGCCGGCAGCCGTTTGAAATTGCGCGGCGCGGCCTGGGTTATGTACCCGAGGAGCGGCGCATTTTCACTGAACTCACGGTTCTGGAAAACCTGGAGGTGGGTCGACAACCGGCTCGGGCCAGCGTGCCTTCCTGGGACTTCGAAAAAATCGGCAAACTTTTCCCCAATCTGGCCGAGATGCCCGACCGTCCGGGCGGTCGGATGTCTGGCGGCGAACAGCAGATGCTCACGATTGCGCGCACCTTGATGGGTAATCCCCTGTGCATCCTGCTCGACGAACCCTCGGAGGGCGTGGCGCCGGTGATCGTTGATCAGATGGCGGGCGCGATTGCCGAGTTGAAGCGTCAGGGCGTAGCCGTGCTGCTGTCAGAGCAGAACCTGCATTTTGCGCAGGAGGTGGGCGATCGTGCCTACATCATCGAAAAAGGACGGATCCGGTTTCAGGGATCCATGGACGAACTGCGCGCCAACGACGAAGTCCGTGCGCAATATCTGGCGGTTTAGGACTGCACCCTGGCCGCGGATGAACCGAGAGGGAGAACGCTGATGTCCGCACAAATTCGTAAGCTCATCGTGAGTGTTGAGGAAACGCGTCGCGAAATGGGGCGCGAGGTGTCGCCGCCCACACGGCGCGCGCTCGCGATCGCGGTGATTACCAATCCCTATGCGGGCCGCTACAGCGAATCGCTCGATGAACTGATCGCCATTGGCGACGAACTCGGTGGGCTTCTGGGCGAGCGCTGCGTGCAGGCGCTAGGCATTGCGCCCGAGGCGGCGGAAAGCTACGGCAAGGCGGCAATCGTGGGCGAGGCGGGCGAACTCGAGCACGCCGCAGCCATTCTTCATCCCAAGCTCGGTGCGCCGCTCAGAAAGGCGGTACAGAAAGGGGCTGCGCTGGTGCCGTCGGCAAAGAAGTCGGGCGGGCCCGGGACGCCGATCGATGTGCCACTGGGCCATAAGGATGCCGCGTTTGTTCGCAGTCATTTTGACGCGATCGAGGCGCGGGTCGCCGATGCGCCTCGTGCAGGGGAAATTCTGGTGGCCGTGGCGGTCACCGACAGTGGTCGACCGTTCCCTCGCATCGGTGGTCTGCAAAAGCATGAGATCAAGGGCGAAGACGGTCTGCGCTGAGCGTAGCAGCGGTCATTGGCGCAAGGTCTGAATCAATCCTTTCGGCGGAGAATTTTTCATGGCAACAGCAGCAATCGTCGAGAAGTCGGGCAAAGTCGTGATCCGGCGCGTCGGCCTCATGCTCTCGGGCGACATCGACCGCCCGATTCTCGATGCTGACACTATCGTGATCGATGACGGTGTCATCACGGCCGTCGGTCGCGAGAAAGACTGCGATACCGGTGATGCGAAGCGGGTCATTGACTGCCAGGGCACGGCGGTGGCCCCGGGTCTGATTGATTCGCACACGCATCCGGTGTTTGGTGACTGGACCCCGCGCCAGAATCAGCTGGGCTGGATCGAGTCATGCATGCACGGCGGCGTCACCACCATGATCTCGGCGGGCGAAGTCCACCTGCCCGGACGCCCCAAGGACATCATCGGCGTGAAGGCGCTTGCGATCACCGCACAGCGGGCGTTTGACGGCATGCGCGCCGCGGGCGTGGGCGGTGGCGTGCGGGTGCTGGCCGGTGCCCCGGTGATTGAAAAAGGCATGGTCGAGCAGGACTTCATCGATCTCGCGGCTGCGGGGGTTCGGCTCCTGGGCGAAATCGGTCTGGGGTCGGTCAAAGCAGGTGATGAGGCCGCACAGATGGTGGGCTGGGCGCGTCGTCACGGCATCCAGAGCACGATCCACACGGGCGGCCCCTCCATTCCGGGCTCGGGGCTGATCGACGAGCATGTGGTGCTGGAGGCCGACGCTGATGTCATCGGGCACGTGAACGGCGGCCACACCTCGCTTTCTTACAAATCGGTCTGCACGCTTTGCGAAAAAAGCAGCCGCGCGCTTGAAATCGTGCATAACGGTAACGAACGGATCGCGATCCTCACCGCTCGTCACGCCATGGAGCTCAAGTGCCCCCACCGCGTCATCCTGGGCACCGACGCGCCGGCAGGCTCGGGCGTACAGCCACTGGGCATGCTGCGGCTGATCGCGCTCATCTCGAGCATGGCCGATATCCCTGCTGAGATCGTGTTCGGTTTTGCCACCGGCAATATTTCGCGCATGCGCGCCTTGCCTCAGGGGCTGATCGAAGTGGGTCGGCCGGCTGACTTCGTATTCATGGACAAAGCACAGCATTCCGCGGGCACCGATCTGCTGGACAGCATCCGGTTGGGTGACATCCCCGGGGTGGGCATGGTGATGATTGATGGCATCGTGCGCTGTCAGCGCAGCCGCAATACGCCGCCTGCGGTTGAGGTACCGGTGATTGCGCACTGAGTCCGTTCGAGCCGAAGCGCCGCGTCGTCGCGACCGCGAGGCCACCCGCGCGCGCATCCTGAACGCGGCAGTCATCGAATTCGCGCGTCATGGTCTCTCCGAGGCTCGTGGCGAGCGAATTGCCCAGCGGGCGCGAAGTAGTGAGCGCATGCTCTACTACTATTTCGGCAGCAAGGAAGAGCTGTTTGGCGCCGCGCTCGAATCCGTCTATGCGGCGCTTCGCGAGGCCGAGCGTGCGTTGAGGCTGGATGAGGCGGACCCCTTAGCCGCCCTTGAGCGTTTCTGCCGTTTTGTATGGCGCTACTACGTGGACCATCCCGAATTCATCAGCCTGCTCAATACCGAAAACCTCTACAAGGCGAAGCACCTGCGTCGTTCAGCACAACTGGGCGAACTGGTCTCGCCGGTGGTGGGGCTGCTCGGTGGTTTGATTGAGCGGGGTGAGCGCGCTGGCGTGTTTCGTTCGGGTGTCGATCCGGCGCAGCTCTACCTGTCAATCGCTTCGCAGGGCTATTTTTATCTGTCCAACCGTCACACGCTGTCGGCCGTGCTGGCGCGCGATCTGGCTGCTCAGGCGGCACTCGAGACACACTGGCGGGAGAGCGCCGAGATGATCCGACGATACGTAGCGGCCTGAGCGGTCTCTGCCGGGTCGCCGCCTCCTCGGGCGGTATGATCATCGGATCTTTTTTCCTTCGTTTCGGTCATGAAGCCCAAACTGCTGATCACGCGACAGATCTTTGACGAGGTCCTCGCGCGCCTGCTGCCTCACTTCGAGGTGGAATCCAATCAGACGGACGCCGAGTGGTCGCGCGCGGAACTGCTCGCACGGGTCGCCGACAAAGACGCGCTGTTCGTGGTCACGTCCGATCGGGTCGACGCCGACCTGCTCGCCGCAGCGCCCCGGCTGGCCATTGTCGCCACCGGGTCGGTCGGCTTCAACCACATCGATCTCAATGCCTGCACAGCGCGCGGCGTCTTGGTCACCAACACGCCCGATGTGCTGAACGAGGCCACCGCCGACATGGCGTGGGCGCTTCTCATGTCGGCAGCACGCCGGGTCTGTGAGTCCGAGCACTGGCTTCGTGCCGGGCACTGGAAGCGCTGGGCGTTCGATCAGTTTCTGGGCGCAGATTTGTGGCGCTCGACGCTGGGTATCGTGGGGATGGGCCGGATCGGATCCGCAATTGCCCGTCGGGCCCGCGGCTTTGAAATGAAGGTGCTCTACACCAACCGGAGCCCTGCGGCCAATGAGGGTGAACTGGGCGCAGAGCGGGTGGCGCTTGAGCAGTTGCTCGAGCGCGCTGATCACGTGGTGCTGGTTGTGCCCTACAGTCCGGCCACGCATCATTTGATTGGCGAACGCGAGCTCGCGCTTATGAAACCCGGCGCTACGCTGGTTAACATCGCGCGGGGCGGCGTGGTTGACGATGCTGCGCTTGCGCGGGCGCTTCGCGCGGGTCGGCCAGCGGCCGCCGGGCTGGATGTGTTTGAAAACGAACCCGCGCTCGACCCGGCGCTGCTTACGCTTCCCAACGTCGCACTCACGCCGCATATCGGGAGTGCTACGCGCAGTTCGCGAGTGGGGATGGCCATGCTTGCTGCGGAAAACCTGCTCGCTTTCGCCGCGGGCAAGCCGCTGCCCACACAGGTCAGCCGCTGATGGCCGAGCTCAGCTTCGAGCGACCGCACGCCCTCGGGCTCGAGGCGGCGCGAGCGGTCACGCAGCGACTGGCCGATGAGATGCGGACCGACTACGGCGTCGATTCACACTGGAACGGTAATGATCTGGTGTTTTCCCGAAGCGGTCTGTCGGGCGTGCTTCGAATCAGCCCGGATTCGCTCAGGTTGGAAGCCAGGCTTGGCTTTCTTTTTTCCACCTACAAGACCAGAATCGAGGCTTCGATGGCGGCGAACTTCGAACGCTATTTCGGCGCCTGAGCCCAACAACTACACCACACAACACCGGAGCCAGCCTTGAACCCCACCACGGTCCAGATCGTGGCAGCGGTCATCTTCACGATCGCCGTCCTGCATACCTTCTCGGTGAAGTTCTTTGAAAAACTGGCGCACCGCCATCCTGCGCATGCGGGCATCTTTCACCTGCTCGGAGAGGTCGAAGCGGTATTCGGTTTCTGGGCGCTGGTGCTGGTGGTGTTCATGGCGGTATCGGTTGGGCCGCAGGGCGCACTGGAATATCTCAATGCCCGCAATTTCACTGAGCCGCTGTTTGTGTTTGTGATCATGGTGATCGCAGCGAGCCGTCCCATCCTTAAGGTATCGCTCGGCTGCGTCGATGTGGTGGCGAAAATGCTGCCCATGCACCGGCAGGTGGCGACCTTCTTTGTGGCGCTATCACTGCTGCCGCTCCTTGGGTCGTTCATCACCGAGCCTGCCGCCATGACGCTGGCGGCCCTTTTGTTGCGCGAACGCTTTTATAACCCCGGGCTGTCGAACCGCCTGAAATACCTCACGCTGGGGGTGCTGTTTGTGAATGTGTCGATTGGCGGCACGCTCACGCCCTACGCGGCGCCGCCCGTTCTGATGGTGGCGGCAACCTGGAACTGGGATCTGATGTTCATGATCACCAACCTGGGCTGGCGCTCTGCGGTGGCGGTCATCATCAATGCGCTCGTCCTCACGCTGATATTCCGGTCGGAACTCTCGCGTATTCCGCTGGTTGAAAAGCGCGATGACGAGAACCGTATTCCGGTCGCGCTGGTCATCACCCATATCCTGTTCCTGGCCGGGGTGGTGGTGGCTGCTCATCACGCGGTCGTTTTCATGGGTTTGTTCCTGTTTTTCCTCGGCATTGCCACGGCTTACAGCCGGTGGCAGGACCGCCTCATTCTGCGGGAGGGCATGATGGTGGCGTTCTTCCTGGCCGGACTGGTGGTGCTGGGCGGCCAGCAGCAGTGGTGGCTACAGCCTGCGTTATCGGCGATGAGCCCGACCGCGGTCTATTACGGCGCGACCGCACTCACCGCCATCACTGACAACGCGGCGCTCACCTACCTGGGCTCCCTTGTGCAGGGGCTGACCGATGAATTCAAGCTTTCACTGGTAGCGGGCGCTGTGACCGGCGGGGGGCTCACGGTCATCGCCAACGCACCCAACCCCGCGGGCTATTCCATTCTGAAGAGCCGCTTCGATAATGAAGAGATCACCGCGGGCGGGCTGTTTGCTGCGGCTTTCGTGCCAACGCTGGTGGCGATTGCAGCGTTCAGAATGATCTGAGCGGCAGCGAAGTCTTGCGTCTGGCGTTGGCTGATCGCTCTGCCCGGTACAGGCCGAGCCGCCCGGTGTTTAAGCCGGGCGCGCCGCGTTAATGCGCGAAGCTTCGCTCCATCTCGCGACGGAACCTTACCGCCTGTGAGCGCGCGTCAATCGTGACATCAGACCACCGCACCGGCGCGCCCGCTGCCACCCGGCGCTTGAGCGTCACGCCGTGTGCGAGTCCAAGTGGCAGCCCGCCTACCGCCAGCGAGTCGGCGGCCGGCATCAGTCGGCCGTAAACCGTGAAGCCGCCCTCGCCATCCAGGGTTTCGCCGGCCTTGAGATCGCGCTTGGCGGTGGCCACCACATCTCCGTGCCAGGCCTGCGCGCAGCCGGTAGGTTCGCCACGCAGACCGACGGAGGCCACGCTCACCCCGAGCTCGAGCCCGATCAGGTGGTAGGGCTTATACATGGCTGAAAACTCGCCGGTGGCATCGGTGATCAGGCCGTATTCGTGAAAGCATCGGCGCACATAGTCATCGGCGCCAGCGAACACCACATAGACGCCCCAGCGAAGGTCGCGAAACACCGGCCGACCATCGCGCTCGAGGCTTGAGATCACCTCGACCTGACCGCGGTGGTGAAGCTGCCCGCCCACGCTCGCTGGCCGCAGGACCCGCGCCAGGTCGTCGACGCCGCAAGGTGGGAACTGAAGGCCATCGGGTGCGGGAATGAGCCCGGTGGCATTGGCCACCGCCGCCATCTCAATGGCGGACTTGGTGCCATCGAGGAACGAATTGAACATCTGTGCGTTCATGCCGCCGCGCTTGGCGTCGTCCGCCGAGAGGCCGTAGTGTTGCCAGACCGTGTCCGGTGTGGACTGGTGGTAAGCGGGCAGATACTTGGTGCCTTTGCCCGCTGCCACCACCTCCAGACCTGCGGATCGCGCCCAGTCGACCATCTCGCAGATCAGCGCAGGCTGGTCGCCATACGCGAGCGAGTAAACGATGCCTGCCTCACGCGCCTTGCGGGCAAGCAGCGGTCCGGCGAGCGCGTCGGCCTCGACGTTCACCATGACGATATGTTTACCGTGTTCGCAACAGGCAAGCACATGCGCAATGCCGGCGGCCGGGTGCCCGGTCGCGTCAATCACCACATCAACCTCGGGACTTGCGATCAGCGCCATCGTGTCGTTCGTCACCCAGGTCGTGCCCGCGCGGGTAGCCTCCGCAGCCGAACGCGCAGTGAGCCGCTCGGCAGGCCAGCCCACATGGCGAAGCGCCTTCTTGGCGCGTGCGGGCGACAGATCCGCCACCCCTAGCAGATGGATGCCAGGTGTGCGCTGCGCCTGGGCCAGATACATCGAGCCGAACTTGCCCGCGCCAATCAGGGCGACGCGGATCGGGCGCGAATCGGCCGCGCGTTGTTCAAGCATGCGGTGCAGGTTCATGGTGAGGTCTCCGAAGTGGTTCGCATCGTCAAGCGTGGCGGGGTGCGCGTCAAGTCGGAAGTGGAGAGCGATGGGCTTTTGATGCTCAGTCGGATGCCGGGACGCGGGCGTCCTCGCCCCCACTGCCAAGGTGGTAGCATCCGATCCGCCATGCCCGGATTCAAAGACCCCCGCACCACCTGGAACAAGCGCTATGCGTCGGCCGAAGGCATGCTGTTCGGTGCCGAACCAAACGGCTGGCTCGCCGCGCAGCGTGCCCGGCTGCAGGCCGGTCGCCGTGTGCTGTGCCCGGCCGATGGTGACGGACGAAATGGTGTCTGGCTGGCAGCGCTGGGCTTGCACGCGGTCGCCTTCGATCTGGCGGACGTTGGGGTCGAACACGCGATGGCCCACGCCCGTGCAAACGGGTTCATCGAGCGATCGCCCACGGCCACCGACGGTGCCTCGCTGCCGGGCCTGCAGGCGTGCTTCGATTCACCAGCCGGCGGTTCGCTCGTGCTCTGCTGTGCTGATATTGCGCACTGGCCCTGGGACCAGACACCCGCTGATTTGATTGCAGCGATATTTTTCCAGTTCGCCGATCCCGCGCTTCGCTCGCAGGTCTTCGAGGGCTTTCGACAGTCGTTGCGGCCGGGCGGGCTGCTGGTGATCGAGGGCTACGGCATGCGGCAACTGGCCTATAAAACAGGCGGGCCCGGTGTGGCAGAGAACCTCTACACCCTTGGCCTTCTCGGCGAGGCATTCCACGGCTGGTCGGTACTCGAATCACGCGACTGTGACGCCGAACTGGCCGAGGGCACGGCCCACGTCGGCGC
>JALREG010000269.1 GCA_023253905.1 Burkholderiaceae bacterium | reverse complement strand
GATGGACTTGCCATTAACTTTGAACCGATTCCCAACACCTATAAGGAGCCCGATCGTAGTCGGGAGAGTAGCAGCGTTGCTGCGGTCGTTGAGGGGGCAACTGGATCGGTACAAGCGATATTTGCAGGCAAGCGGGCACTTGCGCTGATCGACAGGCGGTTACGCTTTGATGCAGACCACACTTTCCCCCGCGGGCCGATTTGCATACCATCCTCCCGCGGCTGTCAGACCAACCGACCAAGGAACCCGATGTCCCCCTGGAGTGCTGCCCGACCGGGCGATCGCCTGACTGATGTTGATACGCCCGCTCTGCTGCTCGATCTCGATGCCTTCGAGCGCAATCTGGAGCGTATGGCCAACGCGCTTGCAGGCCGCGGTGTGCGGCTGCGCGCGCACGCAAAGAGTCACAAGACGCCTGAGATCGCACTGCGGCAGGTGGCGCTCGGCGCGGTCGGGATCTGCTGCCAGAAAGTAAGCGAGGCCGCAGTGTTCGTCGAAGCAGGAGTTCGTGACGTACTGATCACCAACGAGGTGGTGGGTGCGGGCAAACTCGCGCGTCTGGTTGCCCTCGCGTCGCGGGCGCGCATCGGTGTGCTCGCCGATGCCGCCGCCCCGGTTCGCGATCTTGCGCGGATTGCAGCGTCGGCCGGTGCGGTGATTGACGTCTATGTGGAAGTCGACGTGGGGCGGCGTTGCGGCGTTCCGCCGGGTGAACCCGCAGCCGAACTGGCAGCACTGATCGCCGGGTTCGAATCGCTTCGATTCGCCGGCCTTCATGTCTATCACGGTCCGGCGCAGCACAAGCGGAGCGCGGCCGAGCGGAGTGCCGCCATCAGTTTTGCGACCGACTGCGCCCGGGTGAGCCGAGACGCCGTGCTCGCGCGCGGCCTTGAATGCGAGACCATCACGGGGGCTGGCACCGGTACTTTTCTGCTCGAGCGCGATTCAGGCATCTACAACGAAGTGCAGGCGGGCTCCTATGTATTCATGGATCGCGACTACGCTGACAACCAGCCCGCGCCCGATGACCTGGGGTTTGAGCATGCGCTTTTCGTGAGAACCACGGTCATGAGTCGACCGAGCAGCGCGCGCGCGATCGTGGATGCGGGTCTTAAGGCCTCAAGCGTTGATAGCGGTATGCCGGGGGTGTGGAACCATCCTGGCTGGCGTTATCTCAAGGCCTCCGATGAACATGGCGTGATTGAATGCACCGAGGCGAGCCCCCCTGCGCTGGGCGAGGCCCTGATGCTGATTCCCGGTCACTGCGATCCCACAGTCAATCTTTATGACGAGATCATCTGCTTCCGCGGCGATCGCGTCGAAGCGGTGTGGCCGGTGGCCGCGCGCGGTGCGCTTCTTTAAGGACGCTTTCATGTCTGTCCATTTCGATCTGTTGATCCGCAACGCCCAGGTGATCGATGGCACGGGTGCGGCACGGTTTTCTGCCGATATCGGTGTTCGCGCCGACCGTATCGAACGGGTGGGTGATCTGTCGGGGACGTCCGGATCGACCGAGATCGACCTGGGCGGGCGCGTGGCAGCGCCAGGCTTCATCGATGTTCAGACCCATGATGACCGGCTGCTGCTTTCCGATCGCAGCATGGCGCCCAAGGTGAGTCAGGGTGTCACCACCGTTGTGGCGGGCAACTGTGGGATTTCGCTTGCGCCCTTGCCGGTGCCGTTTTCGCAAGGCGTCACCCCGCCCCTGAATCTTCTCGATGATGCCGGCGATTGGTTCCGGTTCCGTCACTTCGCGGCCTATGTGCAGGCGCTTGAGGCTGCGCCGGCCGCCACCAACTGTGCGCTCCTCGTGGGACACACCACGCTGCGGCTCGCAACCATGACGCGCACCGACCGACCCGCCGAGCCGGCCGAGATCACCGCTATGCGCGCGCTGGTGGATGAGTCGCTGGCGGCCGGCGCCATCGGTGTGTCAACCGGCCTCTTCTACGAGCCCGCCATCAGCGCGCCCGCAGAAGAAGTGATCGAGATCTGCCGGCCGCTCTCCTGGCATCGCGGCATTTATTGCACGCATATGCGCTGTGAAGGAGATCAGATTACGGATTCACTGGAAGAAACCTTCCGCGTGGGGCGTGAACTTGATGTGCCGGTGGTGATCTCGCATCACAAGGTCATTGGCCGCGCCAATTACGGTCGCTCTGCTGAGACGCTGGCCATCATTGAACGCGCGATGTCGCGTCAGACGGTCTGCCTTGACTGCTATCCCTACGCTGCGGGCTCGACCATTCTGTCGGCCGATCGCGCAGCCACCTCCGAGCGTGTTCTGGTCACCTGGTCGCGTGGCATGCCGCAGCACGCGGGGCGCGAGCTGGCCACGATCGCGTCTGAGCTGGGGGTTTCTCAGGAAGAAGCCATCGCCCGTCTGCTGCCTGCCGGCGCCATCTATTTCCGGATGCATGAGGACGATGTCAAGCGCATCCTTGCCTTCGAGCCCACGATGATCGGCTCGGATGGCCTACCCCACGACGATGCGCCTCATCCGCGTCTCTGGGGAACCTTCCCGCGAGTGCTTGGGCACTATGCCCGCGGGCTGGGCCTGTTTTCCCTCGAGCGTGCCATCCACAAAATGACGGCGCTCAGCGCCCGCAATTTCGGCCTGGTCGATCGCGGCGTGATTGCCGAAGGTGCATATGCCGACCTGGCCCTCTTCGATCCCGATAAGGTTGATGCCGGATCGACCTATGAGCAGCCTCTGGAGCGCGCACTGGGCATCGATACCGTGGTGGTGAACGGCGCAATCGTCTGGCGCGAGGGCCGAGCCGCCAGCAACTATCCCGGACGGGTGTTGCGCCGCATGTCCTGACATCCCGTAAGAAACCGAAGGAAGCTTGAACCATGTCACCTCTGTTTGCCAGTCAACGACGAACGCTCATGATGGTTGCTGCCGCCTCGGCGGCCAGCGCTGCGCTACCCCTGCGACAGGCAGCCGCGCAGACGGGTACCCCCATCGCCCAGGGCAGCTTTCCGTCGCGCCCGCTCAGACTCCTGGTTGGTTTTTCCGCCGGGGGCGGCGCCGATGCGATCGCGCGCAATGTGGCGGGGCGGCTCGCCACACAATTGGGCCAGAATGTGGTGGTCGAAAACCGCCCAGGGGCGAGCAGCACCATTGCTGCCGGGGTACTGGCCGAGGCGCCCGCCGACGGCTACACGCTGATGCTCGCCGATTCATCGCTGCTGATCGCAGCCCGGACCATGCAGAAGGCGGGTCTGGATGCCCGCACCAGTTTTGCCGCGGTCGGTGCCGTGGCCACTGCGCCGCTCGCGATCGCGGTTCGCGCCGATTCGCCTCTTCGATCGTTGGAAGACATGGCCGCAGCCGCCAAGCGTGGCGAGACGCTCGGCTATGCCACCTCAGGCATTGGAACTGTCCATCATCTCGCCATGGAACTGCTGCAGGTGAGAGCCTCCATCCGCCTGAACCATGTGCCATACCGGGGGGCTGCGCAGATTGTTCCCGATCTGCTGGGTGGTCAGATTCCCCTGGCCGTGTTGAGTGCGGCCGCGGCGCTCGGGCATGTGAAGGCGGGTCGCATGCGGGTGCTGGGTCTCACCAGCCCCGAACCCTTTGCGGGCGCGGAAGACTGGCGACGCGTGGCCGACTGGCTGCCCGGTTTTGATGCCTCGCCGCGTCTCTTCGTGCTGGCGCCCGCGGGTACCCCGGCGCCGGTGCTTGCCCGGCTCGAGCACGAGGTGACCTCTGCGATCGGTGATCCCGAGGTCAGTCAGGGGCTCAGCAAACAGGGCGCGGTGGCGCGACAGCGGGGTGCATCCGCACTGGCCCGCGACATTGCCGAAGAGCTCGAGCGTTGGGACAAGCTGGTGCGTGATGCAGGGATTGTGCTGGGCTGAACGCCGCGTGATGTGGCGGTGCTGCGCGCGTGCGCCTGGTCAGCCTGCCGGATCCGGCTCAAACGTCTTGCGGTAGCCTGCGATCACCTCCAGCGCCGCACGATTAAAGAGCCAGCGGGTGAGCATCTGTTGTGACTGCCCCCACGCCGCATCGGCACCCAGATATTTCGCGGCCGATAACCGAGCGTCGATACCTGCCTCTTCGCTGGTGGCAACCTCGGCGAAATAGTCCTGCGCCAGGTCATAGCGCTCGTCAGGGCAGGGATAGCCCTTTGCCGCAAGTTCCTGAGCGATCTGCACCAGCACCAGCGCGCGCTCGTTGAAAAAATAATTGAAAGCGTAGTAAATGCCCGCCTTGATGCGAAACAGCCACGGCACCAACCAGAGTGCCAGCACAACGGTGGGAAGTTTCCAGAATGAATCAGGGTTGTCGATGAGAAGAACAATGCACCAGCCCAGGATGATGTCGAAGGCGAGCGCAAGCGAGGCATTGCGCCAGTGCACGGGCACGCGATTAGGTTTACTCATCAGATTGCTCCCAGGCCCAGTAAGCGGATCGCGTTACCTTTCAGGATGCCGGGCATCACCTCGGGCTTGAAGCCTGCCACTTCGGCATCTTTCATCCAGCGCTCAGGCGTGATGAGCGGAAAGTCGCTGCCGAATAACACGCGGTCTTTCAGCAGCGAGTTGGCGTATTGAATCAGCTGCTTGGGAAAATACTTCGGGCTCCAGCCCGAAAGGTCGATCCAGACATTGGGCTTGTGCATGGCCACGCTCAGCGCCTCGTCCTGCCAGGGCCAGCTGGGGTGGGCCATCACGATCTGCATGTCGGGAAAGTCGATGGCGACCTCATCCAGGTGCATGGGGTTGCTGAGCGCAAGCCGCAGCCCGCCGCCGCAGCGCATGCCGCTACCGATACCGCTGTGGCCCGTATGAAAGATCGCGGGCAGTCGATGCGCATTGATCACTTCATAGATCGGCCAGGCCATGCGGTCGTAGGGATGAAAGCCCTGCACCGTGGGGTGAAACTTGAAGCCCCTGACGCCCTCCTCGCGGATCAGCCGCTCGGCCTCGCGTGCACCCATCTTTCCCTTGTGCGGATCGATGCTCGCAAAGGCGATCATCATGTCGGCGTTGGCGCGCGCGGCTTCGGCGATTTCCTCATTCGGAATGCGGCGACGGCCCAGTTGTGATTCGCTATCAACGGTGAACATCACCAGACCGATCTTGCGCTCGCGGTAGTAGGCCACCGTTTCAGCGATGGTGGGGCGGCGCGTGCTGCCGAAATATTTATCGGCCGCCCGGTCGTATTCCTCGCCATAGGCATCAAACGGGTTACGGCAGCTCACCTCAGCGTGGGTGTGGATATCGATTGCAACAAGGTCGGCGTGGTTCATCGCGGCGGGCAGTCAATTGGACAAGCCCGCATGGTAATGCGGCTTGCGGATCACGCTCTCTTGAGTACAATACACACAGTATTAACAAATTAAACACAATGCGCACAAATATCGATATCGATGACGCGCTCATGCAGCAGGCGCTCGCGGCCGGCCCCTTTCAAACCAAGCGGGAGGCCGTTGAAGCCGGGCTGCGGCTGCTTGCCCGCCAGGCGCACTATCGCGAAGTGCTGAAGTGGCGCGGCAAGCTGCTCTGGGAAGGGGGAGATGCTCCTCGCTGGGATCCGCCGCCGGGCGGCGTCACGCTCGCCGCTCCGCCGCTTGTCGTGCAGGAACCAGGCGTCCCACCAGCGGCGGCATCCCGCACCGGGGCGCGTCGTGCTCGTCGCTGATTCTGGCGTCTGGATCGATTTTTTCAGTGGCACCCGGTCGGCCGCCGCTGACCAGCTCGCAAAACTGCTACAGGCGGGGGAGTGGCGCATTGTGGTCCCCGACCTGGTGATGTTCGAAGTCCTTCGCGGGTTTCGCTTCGAGGGCGATTTCCGCCGGGCCCATTCATTGATGGCAGGTTTCGACATCGAATCCACCGGCGGGCAGGCGCTCGCACTGGCTGCTGCCCAGCACTACCGGGCACTGCGGTCAGCGGGACACACCATCCGAAGCGCGCCCGATGTTCTTCTTGCCGCGTTCTGCATCGACCGCGATTACGCGCTTCTGCACAATGATCGAGACTTTCTTGCCTTCGAGGCCCTGCGTGGTCTGAAGGGCTGGTCCGCGCAAGCCGCACCCCCAAACGATTCGAGGAGCAGTCCATGACTCGTGCGCCATTTCGGTCCCTGCGGTTTGGCATCACGCGCATCGCTCTGCGCGAGGGCGTACCCGGGGTGCGCTATGTTCGGGCCGAGGCCGATCTCACCGCCTATCCCCGCCGCATCACCGACCGCTTTGCGCACTGGGCGCAGACTGAACCCAATCGGCCCTTTCTCGCGCGCCGGGTGCGGTTGCCGGAGGGCGGTACGGGCGACTGGCAAATGCTCAGTTTCGGGCAGGCGTGGGCCCATGCGCGGTCCATCGCTCAGGCCCTCATCGATCGTGGGCTGAATGTTGAGCGGCCAGTGGTCATCCTGTCCGAGAACAGCCTTGAGCACGCGCTCGTGTCGCTCGGTTGCGTGCTGGCGGGCGTCCCGTTTGCGCCGATCTCGCCCGCCTATTCGCTCGTGAGCCGTGATTTTGAAAAGCTCCGGCATGTGCTCGCGGTCACCACGCCCGGGATGGTGTTTGCGTCGGACGATCGCTACGCAAGTGCCATCGCCGCCACGGTTGGACCTGATGTCGAGGTGGTCATGGGGGCGGGCCTGGAGGCGCTTCTGAAAACCACCGCCACCGCGGCGGTCGATCAGGCTATCGCCGCCACCGGCCCTGACACAATCGTCAAATTCCTGTTCACCAGCGGCTCAACCAAGCTCCCCAAGGGGGTCATCAACACCCAGCGCATGTGGTGCGCCAACCAGCAGCACATGGTCACGTCCATGCCGGTGCTGGCAGAGTCGCCCCCTGTGCTGGTCGACTGGTTACCCTGGAATCACACCTTCGGTGGCAATCACAATTTCGGCATGGTGCTGTTCCATGGCGGCACGCTCTACATCGACGACGGAAAGCCCACGCCCGCCCTCATGCCTGAGACGCTGCGCAATCTGCGCGAGGTATCGCCCACCGTTTATTTCAACGTGCCCACCGGATTCGAAGCAATCGCCCGCGCCATGCAGACCGATGACCTGCTTCGCCGATCGCTGTTGTCGCGGGTGCGCATGTTTTTCTACTCGGGCGCTGCGTTGGCCCAGCCTATCTGGGACAGCCTCTGGGACGCTCAGGAACGGGAGATCGGCGAGCGCATTGTCATGGGTACCGGGCTGGGTATGACCGAGAGCGCGCCTTTTGCGGTGTTCATCACCAATCCGGAGGTGCGCGCGGGCGACATTGGCGTTCCGGCAGCCGGGCTTGAACTGAAGCTGGTCGATATCGACGGCAAGACCGAGGTGCGCTACCACGGCCCCAACATCACGCCCGGCTACTGGCGCTCACCGCAAGAAACCGCCGACGCTTTTGACGAAGAAGGTTTTTTCTGCACCGGCGACGCGGTGCAATGGATCGACCACGCACGCCCCGAGT
>JALREG010000141.1 GCA_023253905.1 Burkholderiaceae bacterium | reverse complement strand
CTGCTCGATCTTCGAGCACAGGGCGCGCTCGATCCCCTGGCTGTTGTCGGCGATGTCTCGAAACGGGTGGACAGCGAACGCATTGTCGAGCGGGTCCTCGCGGGCTTTGGCGGGATCCAGGTGTTGGTCAACAACGCAGGTATCGGCATGCGTGTGGTCAATGAGGCGTTTACCACGCGGCCGCTCCCGTTCTGGCAGGCCGATCCTGACGCCTGGCGGTCCGTCATCGAAGCCAATGTGATGGGTCCCTTTTATATGGCTCGCGCGGCAACCCCGGCGATGGTTGCCGCAGGGTTTGGTCGCCTGATCAACTTGTCGACGAGCCCGGTCACCATGGTGCGCCGTGGCTACTCTCCCTATGGACCGTCGAAGTCTGCACTGGAGGCGATGACGCGCGTTTGGGCTCAGGACCTCGCAGAGACTGGCGTGACCGTCAATGCGCTGCTTCCGGGGGGCGCAACCGATACCGATCTAATTCCCGGGAGCGGTTCGGCTCGCCGTGGGGCCGACGGGCAGCTTCTGCCAGTCACGGTGATGGACCAGGCCTTGCTGTGGCTCGTGTCCGACGCATCGAATGGCGTGACCGGGCGGCGGCTCATCGGGCGGCTTTGGGATGCCACGCTTCCTCCCGACGAGGCTGCGCGAAAAGCCATGCCCCCGTCGGTGGAGCAGCCAGGTATTCTCTGACCCGGGCCGGCACTGGCGCTGGCGATGGGTTGGAGATGAATCATGACGCAGTCCTCGGTCACACTGGGGCGGCTTGAGCTGAAAAACCCAGTGATATGCGCATCTGGCGAACATGTGCTCACTGAGGCTGGCATTCGCGCGGGGCTGGCTGCGGGCGCTGCGGTGGTGGTGGCGAAGTCGGTCAATGAAACAACGGCTGCGCGCGAGCAACTTGCTCGCACCGACTATGCGCTCTTCGATTGCCGGTGGGCTCGAGAGGCGTGGCCCGGTAGCGATTGGCCGCGTGCGAATCTGCTCTGCCGGTCCGGTCTACAGCCGCTTGCAACCGATGACTGGATCGAGCAGGTGGCCCGTCTGGACCGCGATGCGCGATCTCAGGATGCCTACGTCGCGGGCAGCCTGATCCTTGCTGACCTCAGCGAAGCAGTTTCGATTGCCAAACGTATGGCGCAGGCCGGACTCAGGCTGATCGAATTCAATGTCGGGGCCCCGTATGGCGACGAAGCCGCATCCGGTGCAATCATCACCGAACGGGCTGCTGATCGGGTCCGCGAGCAGGTGTCCGCGGTCTGCACTGCGGTGAACGTTCCGGTCTGGGTCAAACTCACGGGCCAGAGCGAGAATGTGGCCGCACTTGCGCAGGCTGCACGTGATGGAGGGGCAGCGTCGGTGATCATGATCGGTCGGTCGCTGGGCATGCTCCCCGACCTCGAGACCCAGTCACCCATGCTGGGCACCAATCTGGGCTACGGCGGGGGCTGGGCCTTACCGCTCACCTGCTATTGGCTCGCGCGCAGCCGTAAGCGCCTTGGATCCGATTATCCCCTGATCGGCACCAATGGCGCACGTAACGGCGACGATGTGCTGCGCATGATGCTGGCCGGTGCGAGTGCGGTCGAACTTTGCACGGCGGTGATGACCGGAGGGTTCGAGGTGATCACAGCGGCCGTCGATGCGGTACGTGACTACGCACGGCGGAAGGCGCAATCCGCGCCAGATTGGATTGGGCTGGCGGCCGACCGGCTGCAGACGTTCGGTGAGCAGCCGCTCCGGCCTGAGCACTGGCGCCAGTTCGTTCCAGCGCAGACCCTTTATTGATCGCCCGAAGTCAGTTCTCGGACAGTTTGAGGTCGCGGATCATGCCCTTGTAGAGCCGGTCCTCCTCGATGAGTGCGGCGCGGAATGCCTGACGATCGAGATAGAGCGGGCTGTTGAATCCCTTGCGGGCGGCATCGAGGAATTCGGGTTGCTGAACCGCCTGGGCAAGGGCCGCCGACAGCTTTTGCAAGATGTCCTCAGGTACATCCCTGGGCGCAAGCAGCCCAAAACTACTCAGGTTGGCGAAGTTCACGCCCTGGTCTGCGAGCGTTGGGATGTCGTTCAGCAGCGCAAGTTTTTGCAGCCCCGTGGTGGCTAGTGGCACGAGCTTGCCCGCATTCACTTGGGGCATGATCGCGCCAGGCAGGCCCAGTGCCATGTGAACATGGCCACCCAGCGCGGCGGTGACCGCTGGCGCGATGCCCTGGAAGGGCACATGCAGTACGCGGATTCCGGCAGCGGCTGCGAGCGCCTCACCCGCGAGGTGCGTACTGGTTGATTGACCGGCCGACCCGAAAGTGGCTTGCCCGGGGTGCTGCTTGGCCCAGGCAATCATGTCGGCGAGCGTCTTGTAAGGGGCGCCGGAACCTGCCGCGATGATGAAAGGCGTTCCAATCACATTGCCGATGGGCGAGAAATCGTCGAGCGTGTACGCCTGCTTCCGCACGTTCGGCGCTACGGTGAGCGCACCAGTGCCCGTGTAGAGCAGGGTGTAGCCATCGGGCTTGGCCTGCTTGACAAGTGCGGTGCCCACCGTTGCGCCGCCGCCTTCACGATTTTCTATGACGAGCGATTGCCCGAGCAGCCGAGCGAAGGTGGGCGCAAGTGCGCGAATCTGATGATCGGTACCACCGGGCGCGTAGGGAACGATCACACGAATGGGCCGGTTCGGATAATCGGCGGTCTGTGCCGCGATAATCGGGCTTGCGAGCGCGAGTGTGACTGCCGTGGCGGTGCTGGCGAGGCGGCTACCGGTAAAGGGAGAACAAATTTCGCGAAGACGGGCCATCAAACGAGCGGAAGTCATCGTGTGTCGTCCTGGGTGGCGGAACGACTTTGATGGTTTCACCCGGGCTTCACCCTGTCAATGCGTCGATCCAGATTCCAGCAGCCCCAGCTCCTGCGCCTGGATCTGCAACGCAAGGTATTTCGAATAAGCACGGCATTGTGAAAACGCGCCGCCCGTGAAATACAGCCCGGGCTGCCCAGTGCGAGTCCACATGGCGCGTAGTTCGGCGGTGTCGGGATCAAACCCCCAGACCGGCCCCACACGTTTGGCCACTTCGTCGCCAAAAAAGCCAGCGACTGTGTGCTCAAGCCCGTGATAGCCGGTGCCCAGCACGATCAGTTCGCTCTCAACGAGTGAGCCATCTTTCATACGGGCGCCGTTCGCTTCGAAGGATGCGATGTCGTCGTATTGAATGAGTCCAATTTCCCGAGAGGCGATCAGATTGGAGCAGCCAACGTTGAAGTAGTAACCGCCGCCGCGTGAACGGAAAAGATAGGGCCAGCCAGTGCCGTCAACGCCACTTGAAAGCCGGAAACCCACCTTTTCAAGGGCATCAAGCAGTGGACGATCCTGCTCGCGCGCCTGACTGGTGAGCGAGCGGTGGCCCTGGAGCGTGATCGGTAGCGGCATCGAGGTGTTGATCAGGTCTCGGTCTTCGATGGAGGGGCCTTCACCCAAAAACACGCCGTCATAAAGCTGGGCGCTAGGCTCGATCTCGATCACCATCGTGGGATTGCGTTGCACCATCACTGCACGCGCGCCCTGGCCATGAAGCTCCTGCGCTACGTCGTGGGCGCTCGTGCCGGTGCCGATCACCATCACCGGTTTGCCGCGCCAGGCCGCGCCGTCTGCAAAGGCGCTGCTGTGGACGACCTGACCCTCAAAGCGATCCAGGGTTGGGATGTCCGGCATTTTCGCGGCGCCACTCACGCCGGTTGCAAGAATGATATGCCGCGGTCGAAGCACGCGCTCGGTTCCGTCTTCCCGCTGTACATGTGCTTCCCAGTGGTCGTCGGTTGTTGCGCCCGGTCGCCCCGAGCCGTCAATCCGTCTGGCGCGGGTCAGGCGCGTGCGCGTCCAGAAATGAATGTCCATGCACTCAACATATGTCTCGAACCAGTTGGCGATCCGGTCCTTCGGCAGATAGCGCTGCCAGGTGGACGGAAACGGCATGTAGGGCAGATGATTACTGTGAAACTGGTTGTGGAGCTTGAGCGCCCGGTAGCGTTTTCGCCAGTTATCACCGACTCTTTCCATCGGATCGATCACCAGATTGTCGATGCCCAGTTGATTGAGCCGCGCTGCGACCGACAGCCCCGCATGCCCACCTCCCACGACCAACACTGTGGGTTCGCGGTCCTCGAAACGCGCAGCGATGCTGCGACGTTCCAGCCAGTTGGGGCCGTTCCATTCGCGCTGGTAGACGGGTTCCTCGCGACGCGCGCGCAGCGTCTCCTCGTCATATCCCCGGATAGCCTCGAGTGCAGTGTGCAAGGTCCATGCGGTGCGCGAGATATCGCCGCTGGGCAACACCCGCAGGCGCAACAGCGCAGCCGCCGCACCGGTTTCGGTGTCGAACTTCAGGATGGCTTCCACCGCGCGCACGCCGGCTCGCTCAACGATTCGCGGTGGAGCGCGCTTCTCATCAATCTGGAAGGCCCTCGCCCGCGCGCTCGCGAGCCCGCGTGCGAGGGGCGCAGCCAGCGCCTGCCGACCGCTGAGAGTGGTGAGCGACCAGGTGAGCGCCAACGCCTCACGCCAGTGGCTGTCTTCATCAAACAGGCTTGCTATGCGGGCTGGGTCGTCTAGCGCGGCGATGCGGTTCAGTTGGTCAGCCCAATCTGAGACGGCTGCTGAAAGAGAGCACGGGGTAGGCTGGCTGGCCATGATGAGAACAGGTACCGGTCAGGCGTTGCTCAAGACCTTGGCAATTGAATCTGCCACGTAGTCGATATTTCGCGAGTTGAGTGCTGCCAGGCAGATGCGCCCCGTGCTGATGGCGTAGATGCCGTATTGCTCACGCAGTACGTCGACCTGGTCGCGATTGAGGCCAGAGTAGGAAAACATGCCGCGCTGACGGATCACGAAGCTGAAATCTCGCCTGACACCGCGAGCCTTGAGGCCCTCGACGAGGCCGCTTCGCATGGCGCGAATACGCTCTCGCATGGTGGCGAGCTCGCGCTCCCACGTGGCTCTCAGGGCGGGCGTGGAGAGAACAGCCGCCACCACCGCAGCCCCGTGGGTGGGTGGGCTCGAATAGTTGGTACGGATGGTGCGCTTTACCTGGCTGACGACGCGAGCGGTTTCATCTCGATCGGCGGTGACGACGGAGAGCGCCCCCACGCGTTCGCCGTAAAGAGAAAACGACTTTGAAAACGAGCTGGAGACAAGAAAGTTGAGACCGGAGGCGGCGAACAGGTTGAGCGCGAGCGCGTCTTCGGCAATGCCATCTCCAAAGCCCTGATAGGCCATGTCGAGAAAGGCGACCAGACCGCGTGCGCGGACGGTGTCGACGACCTGCGACCATTGGTCGGCACTGAGGTCAACGCCGGTGGGATTGTGGCAGCACGCGTGCAGCACCACGATCGACCCGGCGGGCAGGGCCTCGAGTGATGCCCGCATTCCGTTGAAATTCACGCCATGGCTGGCAGCATCGTAATAGGTATACGCGTTGACCTTGAAGCCTGCAGCTTCGAACAGGGCACGGTGGTTCTCCCAACTGGGATCACTGATCCATACCTCAGCCGTTGGCATCAGTCGCCGCAGAAAGTCGGCGCCGACGCGAAGGCCGCCCGTTCCGCCCAGCGCCTCGAATGTTGCAACGCGGCCTGCAGCGGTTAGCGGCGAGGCCGGGCCAAAGAGCAATCCCTGAACCGCCTGGTTGTAGGCGGCGAACCCCTCGATGGGCAGATAGGCCCGCGCAGGCTGTTTCTCCAAGCGCTGTTTCTCCGCCTCCCGCACTGCCTCAAGAAGGGGGACGCGTCCGTCGTCGTCGTAATAGACGCCTACTCCGAGGTTGACCTTGGCGGGACGGGTGTCGGCATTGAACGCTTCGGTGAGACCGAGAATCGGATCGCGCGGGGCCATCTCGACTGCGGCGAACATGGAGGATGTCATGATGAGTTCTAAGTGATTGATTTGATTGGATTGAAAAGAAATAACCCTTAAGAAACTGCACAAGAATTGTGCACTACTCTAGCTTTTTGGGGGGGCGCGCGCGATAATTACCGATTGGTCAGATAGTCGGGCGAAGCGGGTCTGCGGGTTTGGCTGACCGTTTGCATTCAGGACATTGTTGCAACGCAGAAACCAGTGCTGCGGTGCGCGATGTTGCGGTGCGGCAAGGCGGCGGGGTTTCGTGGTTTGAGCAATCAACAACACGGGAGCCCGCGAGTCGCGGGGCGCAAACGGGCGGTTGGACACATGAAACAGCGCAGAGTCCGGGCGGCGCGGCGGTGGCTCTTATCTGCTTCAGGCAGTCTATCACGGTAGAGGAACGGCTCTTTTCTGATGGTCGATCTCGCTCACGACAGTTCGAATCTGCTCACGTTTCCGGGTAGCCCGTTCCGGCTGGCCCGGCCGTTTGCGCCGGCTGGCGATCAGCCCGCAGCCATCGACGCGCTCGAGCAAGGTCTGCGAGACGGTCTCAGTTTTCAGACGCTGCTGGGGGTGACCGGTTCGGGCAAGACCTTCACCATGGCCAATGTCATTGCCCGGATGGGACGGCCCGCGCTCGTCCTCGCGCCGAATAAAACGCTGGCCGCACAGCTCTACGCTGAAATGCGCGAGTTCTTCCCAGAAAACGCCATTGAATATTTCGTCTCGTATTACGACTACTACCAGCCCGAGGCCTACGTGCCTCAGCGTGATCTGTTCATCGAAAAAGATTCATCGATCAACGACCACATCGAGCAGATGCGGCTGTCGGCAACCAAGTCGTTGCTCGAGCGCCGTGACA
>JALREG010000107.1 GCA_023253905.1 Burkholderiaceae bacterium | reverse complement strand
TCGAGCGCAGCTTTGCCACGTCCTGAGTGGGCAGGTCGGTGACGATGTCGACGTCGCCCGCGAGCAGCGCTGCGATCCGCGTGGCGTCCGCCTTGATGGGCGTATAGACGATGTCGGTGGCGTTGCCTTCGAGCTTGTCCCACCAGGCTGGGTTCGCACTCATCACGATCCGCTGGTCGGGCCGCCACTCCTTGATCACGTAGGGGCCTGTGCCGTTGGTGTTACGCGAGGCAAAGGTTTCTTCCTTTGCTTTGTAATCCTGAATGCGCTCGGACTTGTTTTTGGCCGACCAGTCACGACTCATCACGTAGAACGTCGTGAGGTTGTTAAGGAGCGTTGGCACGGGCTTATCGAGAATCAGATCGATGGTGTGGCTGTCGACCTTACGGATTTCCTTGATACCCGCCACGTAGATCTGCATCGTGCCCTGGGGCTGACGAATGCGTTCGAATGAAAAGATCACGTCATCGGCCGTGAAATCGGAACCATCATGAAATTTGATGCCCTTGCGCAAATTGAAGCGCCAGGAAGTGGGCGAGGTCGCCTGCCAGCTGGTGGCGAGTGCAGGCTCAACCTGATATTTTTTGTCGTAGCGCACCAAGCCCTCATAGGCGTGGCCGACGATGTTGTTGGTGGTCGCATGGTTCTGCGAATGCGGGTCAAGCGTGAGAATGTCGTTCTGGGCAGCCCAGCGAAGCTGCGCCGCGCTTGCAGATCCTGCTGCGAGCACGAACGCGGCGCTCGCAGCCGCAAGCCGAACCCCGGCGAAAAAGCGCTGAATGTTCAAGATGGTCTCCTTGGATGAAGGGTGGGAATATCGGTCTCCCGCCGCACACTTGATTCTATAGAAAGGGTTTGACCCCCAGCGATCAGCCCAGGCTCGGACGGGCGATTAACGCCGCGATACGGACTTGCCAGCCCTGGCCCGTGGCTTGTATTTCCCGCTGGGTGCTGGCGTGATCGGTTCGCTCGCTTGCAGCAGGGTTGATGCCGCACGCATCAGTAGCTTTTCACCGCGCGGGGAGAGGCGAACCACCTTGGTGCGGCGGTCGCCGGCACCGGCCTCGGCAATCAGCATGCCGTCGGCCACCAGTCGGTTGAAATGCATGCGGACCGCACGATCGCTATGACGCAGTTGCGCGAACAGTTGCTTGACCGTGAGGCTTCTTACGCCGTCGCGCTCTGGGCAGGACGCGGCTAGCAGGAGATCGATCGGAATCAGACTGCTGTTCGGAGACAGGGCCTCGCCCAGCAGTTGACGTACGCGGATCAGGGAGCGGATTGCCGAGCAGGCCTTTTCGGGATCCATGCAACTTAAGCCAAAGATAACCGGTTCAGGTTACTGATGATCCCGTGATCCCTCTACAGGAATCAAGTGCAAACTTTGCCGATATGCGCTGCCAGCGGTTCGAAAAATCGTCAGATCGAGGACGTGGCGCGGGGCGGTTCAGGGGGCGGCTGGTCGGGTGACAAAGCCGAATTCGCGCTCGGGATCAGTGCAACGCTGCAGTGGGAGACGGACTTTGCCCAGCACCAGAATTGGCGCCTCAGCGTCGCCCGCGTCGTCAAGTTGAAGGGAGCATGCATCAAGATCGTGCACGACACCGCAGCCTTGGTCAGCATTGAGCAGAATCTCGCCGGCAGGGCCGAAGGCCGCGCGCTCTACCGCTCCGAAGTCGACCCCAGTGTGCGTGATGAGTCTCGCCTCGGGGCCGCTGCCGATCACCCGGATCACCCAGGGCGCGCGGTCGAGTTTGACGAAAACCCGCTGAGGACCGTTCTGCCAGAACCAGCGCCCCTGGCTGTCGTGGGCGTAGTTGCGACCGATGAAGTCAATGATGGCTGGATTGGTGATCGGGCTGCCGGTTCCGTGTGCCTGCTCGCTGAAACCGGGCTGGCCCCGATCGATCAGCAGCCAGTTGCCTCGCGGGTCGAGCCGCAGCCATCCGAACACTGCCGGAACATCCGGCCATCTCGCCATGGCGCGGATAACCAGCGGATCAAATTGCGGTGACACGTCAGAGTTCTCCCTTAAGGCGAAAGAAGGCTTCCAGTCGTGCCGGGATCCAGTTGAATCCAGCAGCGCCGCCCGGTGACGGAAAGCCCACGTGCCCGCCCGCGTCGGGATAGTCGAGGGTCACAAGCTCGCTCACCTCGGCGTGCGATGCCAGCGCTTGAAGCGGGACAAAGGGATCGTTGCGCGCATTCACAACCAGCGTGGGCACACGGATTTCGCCCATGAACTGGCGGCAGGAGCTGCGGGACCAGTAGTCATAGCAGCTGGCGAAGCCATGAAGGGGTGCGGTGACCGCATCATCAAAGTCGAAAAAATCCCGGGCCCCTCGAACTCGCTGGGCATCGACCAGGCCTGGCCATCGCTCGAGCATCGCCAAAGTCTTGGGTCGCAGGGACCGCAAGAAATATTCGCAGTAGACGCGGTTGAATCCGCGTGACAGGGCCTCGGCGCCCGCCTGCAGGTCCTGTGGCGGGCAGATCGCTGCCGCCGCGCGTACGAAGCGGGCGGCCTCGCCCTGTTCGCCCAGCCACTTGACGAGTGCATTGCCGCCCAGGGAGACCCCGCAGGCAAAGAGCGGGCGCCGGGGGTGTTCGCGATGCAGCCGGCGCAGCATCCAGTCGATTTCCGCCGAGTCGCCCGAGTGATACGCGCGCGGTCTGCGATTGGGCGTGCCGCTGCAGCCGCGGAAATGAATGACCGCGCCCTGCCAGCCGATGCGGGTGGCATGGGCGAGCAAGGCCCGAGCGTAGTGGCTGCGAGAACTGCCTTCGAGACCATGGAACAGTACCCACAGGGGGGCGTCTTCCGAAGCGGGCGCAGGCCCAGCGTCAATATCGACGAAATCATCGTCAGGGGTGATCCAGCGGGTTCGGGTCAGCGCCGTGGCGGGACGGGGCGCTGCAACCGCCGACCAGATGGTCTGAAGGTGAGCGCCTGGCAGCCAGCGTGGCGCGAGGTAGCCTGACAACTCGGATCGGGCTCTAGTGAAGCACCGCGCCCTGGGGCGCTGCGGCGGCAGGCTCGCCCTCGCCCGACTGCGAGGCATGGTGAATCAGGATTTTCCAGCCCGACGGACCCTTCACGAACACATTGGTCGCGACGCATTCGACGGATTCGGTCGCGCGCTGGCCGCGTACCGTGATGGTCTCGATGACGCTGTGGACGGCAAGCACCGCGCCCGAATGTCCCCGGACTGCGCGGATTGCGACATCCACCCCACCGCCGGAAAGGATTGACTCCCAGGAGGCCCGCACCGCTTCGAGGCCGATATGGCGTGGACCGTTGGGGTGAGCGCAGATCACCTCTTCATCGTCGGCCCATAGCGCCATCATGGCAGCAAGGTCGCCGCGCCGCATGGCGTCATAGAAAGCCTCTTCGACGGCCTCGGCACTAAGCGGCGTCTGCATGGACGGGGGCATGATCGGGTTGGGCGATCCGGTATGAATGCTGTGCGAGGGGTTGGGTGATACGTGGCTGATCAGTGATGACCGCGCGGCGCGCTGCCGGGTTTGAGCCGGTAGGTGGTGCCGCAATACGGACAGCGGGCTTCGCCGGTGGTGGTGACGTCGAGAAATACGCGCGGATGACCGGACCAGACAGGCATGGCCGGGTTGGGGCAGAACGCAGGCAGCGCAGCGCCGTCGAGCTCGACGGCGGCTTGCGTGGCGGGGGAAGCGGCAGCTGTCATGGCACGGACCCGGTGAGGAGGATCGGGCTCAGGCGACCGGCGTGAGCCAGCTCGCATAACGCTGCGCGCGGCCACCGACCGTATCGAAGAACACGTTCTGGAGTTGTTCGGTGATGGGGCCGCGGCGACCACTGCCGATGGTGCGGTCGTCGACCTCTCGGATGGGGGTGATCTCGGCGGCGGTGCCAGTGAAGAAGGCCTCGTCTGCGCAGTAAACCTCGTCGCGTGTGATGCGCTTTTCGCGCACTTCGATGCCGAGATCGCGCGCGATCGTGATGACGGCATCGCGCGTGATACCGTCCAGACACGAGGCGACATCAGGCGTGTAGATCACGCCATTTCGGACGATGAACACGTTTTCACCTGCACCCTCGGAGACATAGCCTTCGGTGTCAAGCAGGAGCGCTTCATCGTAGCCGTGGGCGGTGACCTCGGCGTTGGCGAGGATGGAGTTGACGTAGTAGCCGCTCGCTTTGGCGCGCACCATGGAAACGTTGACATGGTGACGCGTGTAGGACGAAACCTTGACGCGGATGCCGCGCGACAGACCGTCTTCACCCAGGTACGCGCCCCAGGGCCAGGCGGCAATCGCAACATGCACGGTGTTGCCGCGCGCGGACACGCCGAGCTTGGCCGAGCCGATCCAGGCAATCGGCCGGATGTAGCAGGACGCGAGCTTGTTTTCGCGGACGACGTCTTTTTGCGCCTGGGCGAGCGTGGCCTCATCGAAGGGCAACGCCATCTGGAAGATTTTCGCCGAGTTGAAGAAACGGCGGGTGTGCTCTGCAAGGCGGAAAATGGCAGTGCCGCCCACGGCGTCGTAGGCACGCACGCCTTCAAAAACGCCCATTCCATAGTGCAGCGTATGGGTGAGCACGTGGATCTTGGCATCACGCCAGTCGACCATCTTGCCGTCGAACCAGATCAGTCCGTCGCGGTCGGCCATCGACATGGGGTTCTCCTGGGAAGTATCTGGGGCACGCAGTCGGAAGACTTGCGCAGAGGCGCTTATTCTAGCGAAGCCGGTCTCGTTCTGTCCTGACGTGTTCAGGGACCCTGAGTTTCGGGCTGTTAGACTGCACGATTCTCTCCTCGGCTCAGGGCTTCGCCATGCTCGCCACCCTCAGGTTTCAGGTCGGTCTGCTTACGACCCTGCAGGCGCTTCTTCTCATCAATAACGCCACGCTCATCGCAGTCAATGTGCTGGCCGGACTGCAACTGTCCAACGACAAGATGCTCGCCTCGCTCCCGGTCACGTCCTACGTGATTGGTAGCGCCATCTGGTCGATGCCGGCGGCGGCATTCATGCGCCGATACGGCCGGCGCGCGGGTTACAGCGTCGGCTCGGTGGCCGCAATGGTGAGCGCGCTGGTCGCGTTCTGGGCCATGACGATCGAAAGCCTTCCCCTCCTGTGTCTGGGCACTTTCCTCTGCGGCATCTACAACGCGTTTGGCGCGAGTCTGCGTTTTGCGGCCGCCGATGCGGCTGATGCTTACGAGCCGGCGTTCAAGACCAAGGCGATCTCGCTGGTGCTCACAGGCGGGTTGATCGGTGGCATTCTGGGCCCGGAGATTTCAAAATGGTCGCGAACGGTTCTTTCCCACCAGTTTGCCGGTACGTATCTCGTACTGATGGTGTTCGGGCTGATGTCACTCGGCCTGATTCAGCTCCTTCGGATCACATTACCCCCGGGACCCGTGCTGGGCGGTGAAGCGCGGCCGCTCTCCGTCATCCTTCGTCAACCGATGGCCATGCTTGCAATCGCCTCGGCTGCGCTTTCCTATGGGGTGATGAACCTGCTCATGGTGGCGACGCCGCTTGCTATGGAGGTCTGCAGCCTGTCTTTCAACGAAACCGTGTTTGTGCTGCAGTGGCACGTCATCGGCATGTTTGCGCCGGGTCTCTTTACCGGCGCGCTGATCACCCGCTACGGCATCCTGCCGATCATGGTGATCGGGGTGCTGCTTAATGCAGGCTGCGTGGTGGTGGCGCTTTCGGGTGTTGAGCTCATGCACTTCTCTGTTTCGCTCTTTCTCCTCGGCGTGGGCTGGAACTTTATGTACACAAGCGGGACGGCGCTTCTCACGCGGTGCTATCGGCCCGCTGAAAAAAATAAGGTCCAGGGCTTCATGGACATGAGCGTCTTTGGCGTGATGATCACCAGTTCAGCCGCCTCCGGGGCGCTTCTCTTCGTAAACGGCTGGTCGGTGCTCAACCTGCTGTCGCTTCCCTTCGTGCTGGTGTGCCTGGTCGGTGCTGCCTGGGTGGCAAAAGAGACTGGCTGGGGGCTGGGGCGTGTCGCGCGCGCTTCGCCCTGAGGCTCCCAAGCGTTGCTGAGGCCCGTGGCAGACGCAGGACAGCGCCCGGCAGTCGCCGTGCGGCGGGCGCGATTCGTGATGGGTGCGAGGCTTTCGGTGCCCGGCATGGTCGGCACGTTTGTCTGGGGCATCATCGCCGGTGTCGCCATGATTCAGGCCGGGATGAGTGTCGGGCAGTCTGTCGGCATGACGCTCATTGTGTTTTCCGGCACCGCACAGCTGGCAGCACTCCCACTGATGGCATCGGGTGCGTCGTTCGCGCTGATTGGTTTCACCACGTTTCTCACCAGTCTGCGCTTCATGATCTATAGCGCCTCGCTGTCGCGCGATCTGTCGCGCCTGCCGCCCGGACTGCGCTCGTTTGCGGGCTACATGACGACCGATTCCGGGCTTGCGGTGTACCAGACCTTGTCCGGTCGCGAACGCCGGGCCCAGCGCACGGCGCTCTTCATGGGGCTCAATCTGCCCGTTTGGGCCGCCTGGCAGGTGGGCTCGCTGCTCGGCATTGCAGTGATGGCTTATGTGGAGCCTGGGCGCGACCTGGGGTTTCTCGGCACGCTGGCCGTACTCGCCCTGATTGCCCAGGCCATGCGGGTGAGTCTCGCCTGGCCGGTGGTGATTGCCGCGACCGTGGTGGCGCTGATCGGAGTCGGGTGGCCACATCGGGCCGGGATGCTGCTCGCGGTGTTGGTTGGGGTGGTCACGCCGCTTATTCTTGAAGCGCGTGCACGATCGAGCAGGTCCGCGCCATGAACATGACCGCCTTGGATATCTGGATCACCACGGGGATGCTCGCGGTGATCATCTTCGCGCTCCGAAACGCGTTTCTGTTTGTGCCGGCGAGCCTGCGTCCGCGGGGCCTGCTCGAACGGGCGCTCCGCTATGCGCCGCTCGCAGCGCTCACCGCTTTGGTCGCGCCAGAAGTGTTCAAGCCCTGGCTCGCGGCATCGGCCTTCTCGCCTGCGCTCCTGGTTGACCCGCGCCTGCTGTCGGCGATTGTGCTGCTGGCGGTGGTCAGGCTCACCGGAAACGCGCTGTACGGACTCCTGGCGGGTTCGGCGGTGTTTCTGCTGCTGGGGCGCTGACGGGGATCCAGGCGGCGCTGCAGGCCTCGGCTGTTAACAGAGCGTGGAAACGCTAGCGATCCTCTCCCGCGGCCGACTCCAGGGTCTGGCGCCAAAGCGATACGACCGAATCTGCCTGCTCCGCCACGACCTCGGGCGCCACGCGCGCGTACTGCGAGTCATCGAGGCGCAGTTTGTGCTGCAGCTGGCGATAGCGGCGATAGGCGTTGGCCACCTCTTCCGCCAGCGTGCGATCGATCAGCCCGGCCTCTGCGGCGCGCGCGAGTAGCGCGATGTTGCCGACGTTGTCGAGCAGTTGGGGATGGCGTTGGGCGTGCGCAAGCACCAGGTACTGCACGATGAATTCGATGTCGACCATGCCGCCGCGGTCATGTTTCAAATCGAACAGTTCGCTTCGGTTAGGATGGCCGTCATGCATCTTGCGTCGCATCGCGATGACCTCTTTCGCGAGCGTCTGCGGGTCGCGCACGATCGACAGCACCGAGCGCCGGACCTGCTCGAAGCGTTCACCAAGGGCCTGGTCGCCCGCGGCAAAGCGCGCCCGCGACAGCGCCTGGTGTTCCCACACCCATGCCGACTCGCGCTGGTAGCGTTCAAAGGCCTCGACCGTTGAGACCAGAAGCCCCGCCTGGCCGTTGGGACGAAGCCGCAGATCGGTTTCAAAGAGGAGCCCTGCTGCCGTGCGCGTCGATAACCAGCCGCCCAGCCGCTGCGCGAGAAATGAATACGCTTCGGTCGCGCGTTCGTCGTCGTTATCGTAAAGAAACACCAGATCGAGATCGGAGGCGTAGCCGAGTTCCTTGCCACCCAGCCGGCCGTAGGCGATCGCGGCAAAACGCGGCGGGTCGCAATAGCGTTGCCGCAGCTGCGACCAGACCAGATCGATGACCAGCCCGAGGACCTGATCGGCGAGCTCACTCAGAAAGTCCGAGATACGCTCAGTGCTATGGCGGCCCTCCAGGTCCTGGACCATCAGGCGAAACACCTGTGCATGGTGGGCCTCGCGAACCAGATCCATCTGAAGCTCGACATCGGGTGTCTCGCCAATTCGCGCTGCGACCACGCGTTCCCGCAGCTGCCTTGCCCAATCGGAAAAATTGGTGCTTTCAAGAAGCTGACCGTCGAGGAGCTCATCGAGCACCACCGGGTGGCGCATCAGGTACTCGGCGGGCCACTTGGACCAATCGAGCACGCGCAGCACTCTGCCAAAGACCAGCGGATAGCGCGCGAGGAGCGCCACATAGGCCGGGCGGCGACACACCGACTCAAGCAGCTCCACCAGGCGGATCATGCCGGCACTTCCGGTGCGCTGCGAGATCGCCTCACTCAACAGACGTTCGATTGCCGCGCGCGTGTCGGGTCGCGCAGCTGCATATCGCGTGCCCTCGCGCAGGAGCCCGATCCGGCGAACCACATCGGGATCGTCTGTAGCCGGCGCTGCCTCGCCCGCGCTGTCGTCCGATGCGCGCGTGCGATCGTCGGGGTCCGGGGCAAGCAGCCGCTCAAAGATGTTAGCCACTGCCTGGGTGGCGTCGGTGATGGCCTGATCGAAGTCGGCGGGCGCCATCCGCAACATGGCAGCGATGGGCGCCCTTTCATCGGGCGAACCCGACAGCCGGTGGGTTTGCTCATCTTCGCGAAACTGAATCGCATGCTCGGTGCGGCGGAGCAACTGATACGCCCGCGCGAGGGTGTCGCACTCCTCGCGATCGAGTACCGAGCGACGGGCAAGGGTGGCAAGTGTGGCCAGGGTTCGGCGGTCGCGCAGGCCTGGGTCGCGGCCACCGCGGACGATCTGAAACAGTTGTGCAGTGAACTCGATCTCGCGGATGCCGCCACGGCCGAGCTTCACGTCACGCGCGGTGAGGTCGCGCGCCGAGCGGCGGGCCACCTCGGAGCGGATCAACCGATGCAGATCACGCAGCGATGCAAAGGCGTCGTAGTCGAGATAGCGCCTGAATACGAAGGGTGTGACGATCCGTTCGAGTGACTGAGTGTCGTCGCGCCGCGTCTGCTCACCTGCCTGCGCGGTGTCTGCGATCACATTGGACTTGAGCCAGGCGAACCGCTCCCACTCTCGCCCCTGCGAATAAAAATACTGCTCGAGCATGGACAGCGAGGCGACCAGTGGGCCGGAGTCACCGTTGGGTCGGAGACGGGTGTCGACGCGAAACACAAAGCCATCGGCGGTAATCTCGGAAAGCAATTCGATGGTGCGGCGTGCGGCGCGGTGCATCCATTCGCTGCTCGCGATGACGCGGCCACTTGCGCCACCTGCGCTCTGTCCTTCATCGCGAAATACAAACACCAGATCGAGGTCGGACGACACATTGAGTTCGTCTGCACCGCCTTTGCCCATGGCAACGGCAAGCAGGTCCTGCGGGCGACCCTCGCTATCGAGGGCGGCGCCGAACTGCTGCGCAAGCTCGGACCCGGCAACGCGCATGGCGCAGCCGGTGGTGCGCTGTGCGAGATAGGTCATTGCCTGACAGACCTCGTCGAGATCGGCATTCCCCGAGATATCGCGCTCCATCAAAATCAGCATCACCCACTGGCGCAGGCGCCTGAGGACGCTTGCCGTGTGTGCGCCGTCGGTCTCGAGCGGTCGGCCTTCGGCGTGGGCGTCGAGCAGGGCGTCGATTGCTGAGGCGTTGAGGGGGGTTGCTACCCGCTCGCTCAGCCGGCGTCGAATCGATTGGGGGTCAGCGCTTTTTGCTTCGAGCGCGGCGAGCGAGCGGCGGAAGTAGCCGGAATAGTCTTCAGAGACGAATCGCATGGGCACAACCCCGAACAGGGTATTCTAGATGGTTCGATGCTACACCCCGCCTTGCCTCGCCCGAGACACTGTCGTGCCCGCCCCCGCTGATCTTGCCCAGCCTTCAGTGGCACCGCCTCCTGTGTCCGGTGCGCGCTGGGTTCGAAGGGCGGTGGGGTGGGCAGGCTGGCTGTTGCTCGGGCTTCTGGTGTTTGTTGCGAGCGTGTGGCTTTTGTTTCGCCATTGGTTCTGGCCCGGGGTGGATCAGTGGCGGCCGCGGATTGAGCAGGCGCTGTCGGCGGCTCTGGAGACACCGGTCACGATGGGCGAGCTCTCCTCTGGCTTCGAGGGCTACCGGCCGTCGCTGCGCGCGCGGGCTGTGCGGGTTGGCTCAGGCGCCGACGCAGCGCTCACCATTGAGGAGGTCTCGGCGGTGCTGTCACTGCGCGCGCTGGCGCGCGGCGAGGCTGGGCTCGCTTCGCTCGAATTGCTGCGCCCCGTCATTCGTGTCGAGCGACTGGAAGCGCGACGGTTTGCGGTCGCAGGCGCGCTTGTCGATCTTGACCGGACTGCGTCGTCAGAGGCGCTCGCGTGGTTGCTCGCCAGTCGTTCTATCTCGGTTCGAAACGCCCGCTTCGATTGGCGCGATCGCCTGGGCTCCGAACCCGCTGTGATTGCGGGCGTCGACCTGCTCAGCACGAGCGAAGGGGTACGGCACCATTTTTCTCTGCGTGCACCGGCTATGGGGCTGGGGCTGAGCGGGATTGAATTCGCTGCCGACTTCAGTACCCCTACGGCATCGGATCTGGCCGACTGGAGGAAATGGCGCGGTGAGCTCTATACCTCGGCGCGCGAGGTCGAGTTTGTGCCGCTCGTGAAAGCGCTGCGCGGCTGGCTTTCGCCTGCGCAATCCGAGCCGCAGGTGGTGCAAAGCGGCAGGGGACCGATTAAGGCGTGGTTACGGTTTTCCGAGGGGCGCGTGATGGACGCCCTGTTGAAGACTGTCACCGAATCGATCGATCTGCGGATCGGCGGCGGTCAGATCGCCTTGCGTTCGCTTTCGATCGACGCGGTTGGCCGCTTCGATCCCGCTGGCCCGATCACCCTTCATCCGCGTAAATTCACCGCTGTGGACGCGGCCGGGTTTGCCTTTACGCTCGATGAACAGGCTGAGCAGCGCATCACCCTTGCGCCTGAGACGCTGCTGCCGGTTTCCGGGCAGTTGTCGCTGCGGGGGTTTGATGCCAACCGACTGCACGAGGCCGCACGCCGTCTGCCACTGCCAGACCGATGGCTCGCGCCGCTCTCGCAGGTTGCTGTGAGCGGACGGGTCACCGGGGCCTCGATAGCCTGGGACAAGGCAGGCCAGCAACCCTCAATCAGCATCGGGTTTGAGCGGCTCAGTGTGCGACGCGTGGAGCGTCGTGGCGCGCCTGCGAGCCGCTGGCCTGCGGTCACAAACCTGAGCGGCAGCGTTGACATTCACGGTAACTCGGGCCAACTCCGGCTCGAATCATCCGGGGCGTCTGTTCGGCTTCCGGGTGTGTTGGCCGAGCCGCTGGTGCCGCTTGCGAGCCTTGCCGGCACAGTGGGCTGGAAGATCGAGTCGCCTGATGAAAGCGGTGCCGAGGGCGTCACCGAACTTTATGCGGCGGGGCTCAATTTTTCGAATGCCGACCTCGCCGGTAGCCTCAACGGACGATGGCGAAGCCTGGGGCGTTCCGCCCTGGGCGACGTTGATGTCGCTGCCACCCTTAATCGAGTGAACCCTGCGCGGGTGGCGGCCTACCTTCCGGTGAGCATCGATACCGATGTACGCGGCTGGGTGGGCCGCGCCGTGGGCGGCGCGGGGCGCGCGGAAGCCCGGCTTCGCCTTCGCGGTGACCTGGCTGATTTCCCCTTTCGCGAGGCGAGCCTGGGCGAATTCAGGGTTGAGGCAAAGCTCGATCAGGCGGCGCTCGGTTTTCTGCCGCAATGGCCGGGTATCGATCGTATTCGTGGCACGCTTACCTTTGACCGCGCAGCCATGGATCTGACGGCCGAGTCTGCCGCGACGCTCGGGGTCGGGCTTCGCGAGATTAGCGCCAGAATTCCTGATCTCGCCCGTCCTGTGATCGCAATTCGTGGCCTGGCGCAGGGGCCGCTCGCCACGATGCTGCAGTATGTCCACGCCAGCCCGATCGGGCGTGGCGTGGATCCTCAGGTGAAGGCCTGGCAGACCGGGGGCACAGCCGACCTCGCGCTCGACCTCGATATCGGTCTGGGTCAGGGGGGCGCAACCCGCTACAGCGGCCAGGTGGTTTTCAACGGCAATGAGCTCCGCCTGGCGCCCGGTGCGCCCGCTTTCACCGGTATTGCGGGCGAGATCCGCTTCGATGCGCGAGGCATTCGCGCGGAGTCGCTCAATGCCCGCTGGCTGGGCGGCCCGTTGCAGGTCAGGCTAAATGCCCCGACTGGCGGGGCGCTCCGGATCGACGCGCGTGGCGCGTTGCCTGCGGCCGAATTGGGGGCTCTGCATCCTCACCTGCGGATCGATCAGATCACGGGACATGCTGACTGGCAGGCAAGCGTTGATGCAGGCCCGCAGGGCATTCACGGGCGCCTCGAATCGCGGCTCGAATCCATCGGCAGCACCTTTCCTGCGCCATTTGCGAAGAAGCCGGGCGGCGCCTGGCCCCTGACCGTCGAGTGGACCCGTCCGCGCGACGCGCAGCGGGCTGAGACCGTTCGCATCAGGTTGCGAGACGATGTCCAGGCGATTTTCGAGCGCTCGGCCGTGCCGAATGCGGCAAGAGCGGTCATTGCCGTCGGCACCCCCGCCCTGCTGCCATCGGAGGGCATGGCGCTCGACCTGCGCATCCCGCGCCTCGACATAAGCGAGTGGGAGCGCGCTCTGGCCCCGCCGCTACCCGGTGGCTCGGCGCGCGCCGTCGCTACGCCCATCCCCGTGCGGGGTGGGCGCCCGGCTGAAACCGTCGCGCGCGGCGCCCTGGCCGAGCCCATCGTATTTGACCGTGTATCGCTGATCACCGATTCGCTGATCGTCGGCGGAAAAGATTTCACCAGTGTGGTGCTGGGCGCGACGCGGCTGGACAACATGTGGCGCGCCAGTATCGCCGCGCGGGAGATCAACGGGCTGGTGGCGTGGCAGCCGGCCCGCGCCGGTCTGCCTGCCGGCGCGGTTCAGGCGCGGCTCTCGGTGCTGAACGTGCCGCGTAACCGTCAGAGCGACATCGAACGCTTGCTGGATACCGCGCCCACGCAGCTGCCCGCACTGGACATCGAGACCGACAAGCTGATCCTGTCCGGCCGCGAACTCGGGCAGATGAGTCTGCGCGCCGCCAACGCGGCCGACGGCGACCACCCGACGTGGCAGCTCGAGCGGCTGCGAATCGACCATCCGGGCGGGCGTCTTGACGCAACCGGCACCTGGGAAACGAGCCGGCTGGGGGCGGCGCGCTGGACCGCGCTCAACTTTGAACTGGGCATTCGCGAACCTGCGCGTCTGCTGGAAACCTTCGGTGTGGTCGGTGCAGTGAGCGGCGGCGGTCCAGGGCGGCTCGCTGGAAGCGTGCGCTGGGAGGGCTCGCCGCTTGCGATCGACTATCCGTCACTCACCGGCGAACTCGATTTTCAGGCCGGTAAGGGACAGTTTCTGAAAACCGAACCGGGGCTTGGCAAGCTGATCGGCGTATTGAACCTGCAGTCGCTCCCGCGTCGGTTATCGCTCGATTTCCGTGATGTCTTTGCCGAGGGCTTTGCCTTTGATGAGATCGGCGGCCGCGCCGCGATCGCTTCCGGGGTGGCCACCACCACTGATTTCCGCATGCGAGGGGTGCAGGCGCAGGTGGGCATTCGCGGCTCGGTGAACCTTGCCGATGAATCCCAGAAACTGCGGGTCGAGGTGCGGCCGGAGCTCAATGCGGGTCTCGCCTCGCTGGCCTATGCCGCGGTGGCCAACCCCGCGATCGGGCTTGGGACCTTTCTCGCGCAGTGGGCATTCCGCAAGCCCCTCCAGGACATGTTTTCTTACGAGTACGATATTGCCGGTTCATGGGCCGACCCCAATGTCGTGGAGCGCGCCCGTCCCCGGTTTGACGTGCCGGCGGCGCCCGTGCCCCGCTGACAGTCGGGTGGTCCCTGCGCGCCCCGCCCCGCCTGAGTTAGGATCGCAGCATGAAACCAACCCATCCTCCGCTTCAGCATCTTGCGGTCGCCCGATCGCTTCTTCTTGAACCTTACGGCCTCGACGAGTCGCGGCTGCAACAGGTGCTCGCCGAAATTTTCGAGCATCGGGTAGATCACGCCGATCTCTACTTCCAGTTCACTCGCAGCGAGGGCTGGAGTCTGGAGGAAGGCATCGTCAAGTCCGGTAGTTTCTCGATCGATCGCGGTGTAGGGGTGAGGGCGGTGAGTGGCGACAAGACCGCATTTGCCTACTCTGATGACATCAGTCTCGATGCGCTCCGATCGGCAGCGCAGGCAACGCGCACCATTGCCCGCCGAGGCAGCGGACGCGTGAAGGTGGCCTCGTCGATGAAGGGTTCAGGCGGTCACGCGCTGTACGGCCGCGATGATCCGATTATCGGCATGGAGGCGGTGGCCAAGGTGGCTTTGCTCGAGCGGGTCGAAAAAATGGCCCGCGCCCGCGACCCACGGGTCGTGCAGGTGATGGCCGGGTTGGCTGGCGAATATGACGTGGTGCTGGTGGCCCGTGCCGATGGACTGATTGCGGCGGATGTGCGGCCGCTCGTCAGGTTGTCGGTGACTGTCATTGCCGAGCAGGCTGGGCGTCGCGAGCAGGGGCATAGCGGCGGCGGTGGTCGCTCCGGATTCGACCTCTTTGATGATGTAACGCTGTCACGCTATGTCGATGAGGCAGTGAAAGCGGCGCTCACCAATCTGGAGGCGCGGCCAGCGCCTGCCGGCACCATGACCGTGGTGCTCGGCGCGGGTTGGCCTGGCGTTCTTCTGCACGAGGCTGTCGGACATGGCCTGGAAGGCGATTTCAATCGGAAGGGTTCGTCTGTTTTTTCAGGCCGGATTGGCGAGCGGGTGGCCGCCCCCGGGGTTACGGTGGTCGATGACGGTACCCTCAGCGGTCGGCGGGGGTCGCTCAACATCGACGACGAGGGTAATCCCACGCAGCGCAATGTGCTGATCGAAGACGGCATTCTGCGGGGCTACATGCAGGATATGCTGAACGCGCGGCTGTCGCGGTCGGCAATCACCGGTAATGGCAGGCGCGAGTCGTTTGCGCATCTGCCCATGCCGCGCATGACGAACACCTTCATGCTTTCCGGCACGCGTGATCCCGAAGAAATCATCGCATCGGTGGATCGCGGTATCTACGCGGCCAACTTCGGTGGCGGCCAGGTTGATATCACCAACGGCAAATTTGTTTTCTCTGCGTCCGAGGCCTGGTGGGTGGAAAACGGCAAGCTGCAGTATCCGGTGAAAGGGGCGACGCTGATCGGTGATGGCCCGGAGGCGCTCAAGCGCGTCACGCTCATCGGCAACGACATGCGGCTCGATTCAGGCGTAGGCGTCTGCGGCAAAGATGGGCAAAGCGTGCCGGTCGGAGTGGGCCAACCGACGCTTCGCATCGAAGGCCTGACTGTGGGCGGGACGGGCTGACGCTACGTTTCGTGCGCGGTGGCGGCCTCGGTCATCGGCAGTCACCCGCCGTGACGCTCAGTAACCGAGTACCCGGGGCAGCCACAGGGCCAGGTCGGGAATGGCCACAACCGCCACCAGCACCACGCCCATCGCAAAGACCAGCCACATGACCCAGGGTATGGTCTGCTCGATCCGTACACCCGCGAGCCGCGCTGAAACCATCAGGTTAACCGCCACTGGGGGCGTGAACTGGCCGATGGCCACCATGTAGGTGAGCAGTACGCCAAACCACACCGGATGCCAGCCGTAGGCCTTCATCAGGGGCATGAGAAGCGGCACGAAAATCAGAAAGATTGATACGCCGTCGAGCACCATGCCGACAAACAACAGCACCACGACGATCACCGCCAATGCGCCAAATGAGCCGATGCCGCTGTCTAGCACCGCGCGGGCGAGCGGATCAACGATGCCAAGCGTGTTCACCGCATAGGCAAAGATGCTGGCAAGCGCGATCACGATCATGATCACGCCGGACACTTCAGCCGCCTCAACCAGGATGTCGGTGAGGTCGCGCAGGCGGATCGTCCGATGAATGAACATGCCCACGAAAAGACCGTAAAACACGGCCACCACCGCCGCCTCTGTGGGGGTGAACCAGCCGGCGCGCATCCCGCCCAGAATCAGCACTGGCGCGAACAGCCCCCAGGTCGCCTCGCGCAGCGCTCGCCAGAAGGGCGGCCGCGGCTCGTTGGCCTCGGCCGCGCCGAAGCCGTGGCGCCGTGCCAGCCAGACGGCCGGCACAATGAGCGCGAGGCCCGCGAGGATGCCGGGAATCATCCCGGCTGCGAATAGTGCCGGAACCGAGGCGCCCGGCACCATCACTGAATAGACGATGAAGGCGATGGAGGGGGGAATGAGGATGTCGGTGGCCGCGGCCGCGCCGATCACGCTTGCCGAGTAGGGAGGCGGATAACCCGCTCGCGCCATGGCCGCAAGCATGACGCCGCCGACGGCTGCCGCGTTGGCAGGCCCCGACCCCGAAATGCCACCCAGAAACATGGCCACCGCAATTGCGACGAGCGGCAGCATGCCGGGCCCGCGCCCGACGATGGCGATCGCAAAATCAACCAGCCGTTTGGCGACCCCGGAGCGGTCGAAGATGGCTCCCACCAACACGAACATGGGCAGTGCAAGCAACGGATACTTCGCGATCCCTGAATAAAAATTATTCGGAATCGCGAGCCAGCCGAGTCCGCCCATGCCTATGCCGACTGCACCACCCAGCATCAGTGCGATGCCGATCGGTACACCGGCCACCATCAGCGCAATGAAGACCGCAAAGATGAGCAGGCCGGTCATGGTCTGGGTGCCCAGAGCCTCACCAGGCGCTGCATGCAGCGGGTGGCGAGGAGGAGCGCCAGGACGGGTAGCCAGATCGTGTACCACCACTGTGGCAGCCCGATACCGGGGGTGGTGACATCGAACCGGTAATCATCCCAAGCGAGCCGCGAGCCCAGACCGGTGAGCAGAAGCCAGGCGATCACCGAGGCGAGTGCAGCGAGCGATTCGAGTGCGCGCAAGCGGGCGGGCGAGGCGCCATCAATCAGCACTTCGATCCGGACATGCGCATTGCGGACCACGGCGGCGCTGGCAGCCACCATGGTGAGCAGCACCATCAGGACGACCGACAATTCTTCGGTCCAGGCAAACGATTGGTCCGTGAGATACCGGACCACCACATTGGCAAAGGTAATGAGGGCGAGCAGCGCCATCAGCACCGCGCCGACGCGGTCTTCGGGCAGAAGGCGACGCGGGGTCGACCGCCCCGGCGCCAGTCCCGGCTCGGCGACAGGCGCAGAAGCCGGGGGCGGCGGGGATTCGGTCACGATGCTACGGGATCAGCCGCGGCGCGCGACCGCATCTTCGGCGATCTTCACCAGGTCGGAACCGATCGTCTTGGCCCACTTGTCATAGACCGGCTTCAGCACGCGCTGGAACTCTGCCTTCTCCGCCGGTGTGAGTTCAGTGACCTTCACGCCCAGCGCCTCAACCTCGCGGATCATGGAAGTGTCGGTCCTGGTGAGGCCCTTGCGAGCAATGGCGATTTCCTGCTTGCCGGCCTCGATGGCCGATGCGCGCACGATTTCCTGATCGGCGGGCGACCATGACTGCCAGACCTCGCGGTTGACCACGAAGATGAGGGGGTCTGCGACATAGCCCCAGCGGGTCACGAATTTCTGCGCGAGCGTGTGGAGCTTGGCCGCGGTGAAGATGTGCATCGGGTTCTCCTGACCCTCCACCGCACCTGAGGCGAGCGCGGGCTGCGCGTCGGCCCAGCTCATCTGCGTGGGGTTGGCACCGAGCGCGGTGAACACCTCGGTGAAGATGGGCGAACCCACGATGCGGAACTTGAGCCCTTTCATGTCGGCGGGCGACCGGATTTCGCGGCGGGAATTGGTGAGCTCACGGAAACCGTTTTCGCCCCAGGCAAGCGGCACCACGCCCGCTTTTTCGACAATCTGAATGGTGCGTTTGCCCGCTTCGCTGCCCGTGATGGCATCAAGTCCTGCGTGGTCCTGCGACAGGAACGGCAGTGAGAACAGGTTCAGCTCTTTCACCTGCGGCGACCAGTTGATGGTCGAGCCGATGGACATGTCGATCACGCCCTGACGGATCGCAGAAAACTCACGCGTCTGGTCGCCGTTGATAAGCGACACGCCGGGATACATCTTGATGTTGATCCGGCCCTGGGTGCGTTCACGCACCAGGTTGCCCCAGATCTCGCCGCCCTTGCCCCAGGGGAAAGCGGGTCCGACCACGGTCGACAGCCGGTATTCAGCGCGGTACTGCTGCGCGTGTGACGGGCGGATGATGAACGGGGCAGTGAGTGCGGTGGCGCCGGCGGTGCCGGCTTTCAAGACTGAGCGACGGTCCATGGTTTGTCTCCTCATTAGCGGTGATCGATGGCAATGCAACGGTCACAGACCGATGCCGCAATCAGCATTCTAGTGCAGGGGCGCGCTCTGACCGCGCCCGATCAGGTTGCGAGTGCCCAGGCCCGGGCGGCAATGGCGTCTGGGGTGAGTCGCGCCTGGGCTTCGAGCCCCGGCGAATAGCCCACCGGGATACGTAGCGCCCCCAGGCGGGCAAGGCGTACCTCGGGCGCGAGTTCGGCGATGGTGGCGGCAATCTCGGCGCCAAAGCCTGCAACCTGCACGGCCTCATGGACGATAAGAAGGCGCCCCGTTCGTGCGGCGGAGGCCAACACGGTTTCGCGGTCCCAGGGCCAGAGCGTGCGCAGGTCGATGAGCTCGGCGTCGATGCCCTGCGACGCGAGCGCCTCGCAGGCCTCGGCGCACTGGTGCACGGACCGGCTCCAGCTCACGATGGTGAGGTCGCGTCCCGGGCGCACGATGCGGGCGCGGCCGATCGGGAGCGCCCCAGTGGTGGCGACCTCGCCCTCCATCGACCACAGTTCCTTGTGCTCCAGATAGGCCACCGGATCGCCACACGCGAGCGCGGCCTGCAGCAGATCGTGGTTGTCCTGCGGTGTGGCGGGCGCAACCACCACCAGTCCGGGGATGTGTGCAAACCAGCTCTCAAGTGATTGCGAATGCTGCGCGGCCGATGATGACCAGATACCGATCGGCATCCGCAGCACGACCGGGACCCGCCCCTGGCCGCCGAACATGTAGCGGTTCTTGGCAGCCTGGTTGACGATTTCATCCATGGCGCAGAGCGCGAAATCAATCACCCGCAGTTCGACGACCGGCCGCATGCCGGTGAGTGCCATGCCGACTGCCGCGCCCACGATGGTGGCCTCCGAGATCGGTGTATCAATCACGCGCGAGGCGCCAAATTTGGCCTGCAGTCCACGATATTGGCCGAAGATTCCGCCCCGGCCGATGTCTTCCCCCATCGCAATCACCGACGGGTCCGCCTGCATGGCGGCCGAGAGCGCATCGACCGCTGCTTGAGAGTAGGTGCTCACAGCCATTGTCCGGCTCCCGTGCTCTGAATCTCTTCGAAGGCCGCGGTGACTGACGGCCAGGGTGCGGCGGCCGCGGCCGCGAGCGCAGCCGTGACCTCGGCGCGCGCCTCATCGTCGATCACCGCGGCGGTTGCGAGCCCAACGCCGAGCTCACCCAGCCGTTTGCGGGCGAGAGCGATCGGATCGCGCTCAAGTGCGCGGGCGAGTTCGGCCGGATCGCGGTAGGCAGCCGGGTCAACCGACACATGGCCCTTGAAGCGGTAGGTGCGCGCATGGATCAGCGCGGGTCGCGCCTCGGCCCGTACCCTGGCAACGAGCTCGCCCGCGCAGGCATGGACCGCCTCGACATCATTGCCGTCAACCTCCACTGCCTCGATGCCGTATGCGCGGGCCCGTGCGGCTGCGCCGCCTCCTGCTGACAGTGTGTCGGTGCGCGTGGTGGCCGACCACTGATTGTCTTCGCACACGAAGAGTAGGGGCAGATGGTAGGCCGCTGCCCAGTTGAGACTTTCCGCGAACGGCCCCCGGTTGATGGCACCGTCGCCAAAAAATGCGGTAGCGATCGCAGGGCGACCCTGAAGTCTGATGGCGTGTGCGGCACCGACTGCGATGGGGATGCTGGCTGCAACCACGCCGTTGGCACCCAGCATGCCGACCGAGAAGTCGGCGATGTGCATCGAGCCGCCGCGGCCGCCGCAGAAACCGCCCGCCTTGCCGAAGAGCTCCATCATCATCCGGGTGAGATCGGCGCCCTTCGCGAGCGTGTGACCGTGTCCCCGATGCGTGGAGGTGATCGGGTCATCAGCCTTTAGATGCGCGCACACGCCTGCGGGCACGGCTTCCTGACCGGTGGACAGGTGCAGGGGGCCGCGTACCTGCGCAGGCACGCCGCCAGCTGCCTGGTCGGTTTGCGGTCCCCAGGCCGCCAGGCCACCACGACTGGCCACTTCGGCTGCGTCTTCAAAGGCGCGGATGCGCGCCATGGTTCGATAGAGGGCGAGCAGGGTCGCTTCGCGGTCGGGGCTGGGCATGTCGGCTCCGTGAACGGACATCAGGCAGGGAAACGGCGACGGATGCTAGCAGACCGGAACCCGCGCCGGCTTGCAGCGCGGTGCGGGCTGCGGCTACACTCGAGGCCATGCGCAGTGCGATCCGTTATTTTGAGTTTTATTCGTTTTTCGGCTTTCCGCCCGCCGGCGGACTGAGTCGGGAGCGCGTTCGCAGCTGACACGAATCCAACCCGACAAAGACCGCCGGCCTCAACCCCCGGCGGTTTTTGTTTTTCCGGCGCCCGTGTCCTGGCGGGCCCATGCCCTGTTTTCTGTTGACTGGAGTCGAGCACCATGAGCGTCACCACCGATGACACCCGGATCCGCGGTTACCGCGAGCTGTCCCCGCCCGCTCATCTGCTGCGCGAGTATCCGCTTGATGACGCGACCGCGCAGGTCGTGGCGGGGTCCAGGCAGGCGATACACCGGATTCTGCACGGCATGGATGACCGGCTGCTGGTCATCATCGGACCCTGTTCTATCCATGACCCGAAGGCGGCGCGGGAGTATGCGAGCCGACTGGTGACTGAGCGCTCGCGGCTTGCCCAAGACCTCGAGATCGTGATGCGGGTGTATTTCGAGAAGCCTCGCACCACCGTCGGCTGGAAGGGCCTGATCAACGATCCGACGCTTGATAACAGTTTCGATATCAATGAGGGCCTGCGTCGCGCGCGCGAGCTGCTGCTCGACATCAACCGGCTCGGCCTGCCCGCGGGCTCCGAGTTTCTCGACATGATTTCGCCGCAGTACTTCGCAGACCTGATCGCCTGGGGCGCGATCGGTGCTCGCACCACTGAGTCGCAAGTGCATCGCGAGCTTGCCTCGGGGCTTTCCTGCCCGGTCGGGTTCAAGAACGGCACCGACGGCAACTTGCGGATCGCGCTCGATGCGATCAAGGCGGCCTCGCAGCCGCACCATTTCCTGTCGGTGACCAAAGGCGGCTATTCAGCGATTGTGGCCACCAACGGTAACGAAGACTGTCATGTGATTCTGCGCGGGGGCAAGCAGCCCAACTACGACGCGGCGAGTCTTGATGCCGCATGCAAGGAAGCGGCGGCGGCGGCGCTGGCTTGCCGGCTGATGATTGACTGCAGCCACGGCAACAGCCAGAAGAAACCCGAGAATCAGGTGGGTGTTGCGGCGAGCATTGCTGCGCAGATCGCAGCGGGCGATTCGCGAGTCTTCGGGGTGATGGTCGAGAGCCATCTCGTGGCCGGCCGCCAGGATCTCCGGCCTGGGCAGCCGCTTGTCTACGGGCAGAGCATCACCGATGGCTGCATCGGCTGGGAGGAGAGCATCGGTGTGCTCGACGCGCTCGCGGAGGGGGTTCGGGCTCGCCGTGTGGCGAACGGCCACTGAGCGGAGGGGCGTGCCCTATTTGTTGCGGCCCTGCTGCCAGAGCACGTCGTTACCGCCCGCGTGACGGTTCAGCACGCGCGCGAGCACGAACATCAGATCGGACAGGCGGTTCAGATACTGACGAAGTGCCGGGCGAACCGCCTGTTCTTCACCGAGCGCCACCAGGGCGCGCTCGGCGCGGCGACACACGGTTCGCGTGACATGCGCAAGCGCCGCCGCTCTCGATCCCCCGGGGAGAATGAACTCCGCGAGCCGGGGCAACTGCGCGTTGTACTGCTCAAGCAGTGAGTCGAGTCGGGCCACCTGGGTTTCAGCCAGGTTGTCATAGCCCGGAATCGCGAGTTCGCCACCCAGATCGAACAGATCGTGTTGAACGCCGAGAAGCGCCTCGCGCAATTCCGTGTGCATGGGTTCGGTGAGCAGCAGTCCCAGCGTCGAGTTCAGTTCATCGACATCGCCAATGGCGGCGATACGAAGGCTGTTCTTTGACGTGCGACTGCCGTCACCCAATCCCGTGCTGCCGTCATCGCCGGTTCGGGTGGCGATGGCCGTGAGTCGAAGACCCATTTATTTCTTCGGCAGTCGGCTGGCAACGCCCTGGACGTAGTAGTCCATCTTGCCCAGCTCATCATCGCCCATGACCTTGCCGGCGGCTACGCGCTCCTTGCCGTCCTGATCGATGACCGGGCCGGTGAACGGATGGAAGCTGCCCGCCTTGAGATCGGTCTCGAGCTTTGCGATGGCGCTGCGAACCTCGGCGGGTACCGCGGGGTTGATGGGCGCGAGCTTGACCATGCCCTCTTTGTAACCGCCCCAGAGGCTACCCGGCTTCCAGTTCCCGGCCAGGACCTCGTTCATGGTGCGGGTGTAGTACTCGCCCCAGTGATGGGTGGTGGCGGTGAGATGGGCCTTGGCGCCGTACTTCGACATGTCGGAGTGGTAGCCGATCGCGAATTTGCCGGCCTTTTCGGCGGCCTGCACCACAGCCGTGGAGTCGGTGTGATGGGTGACTACGTCAGCGCCTTGCGACAGCAGCGTGTTGGCGGCGTCGCCCTCCTTGCCCGGGTCATACCAGGAGTTGACCCAGATCACCCGTACTTCAACCTTGGGATTGACGCTGCGCGCGCCGCGCGTGAAAGCGTTGATGCCCTGAAGCACCTCAGGGATGGGGAAGGCTGCGACATAGCCCAGCACATTTGAGCGCGACATCTGGCCCGCGACGATGCCGGTGAGGTAACGGCCTTCGTAGAAACGCGCGTTGTAGATGCCCATGTTGGGGCCGGTCTTGTAGCCCGTGGCATGGACGAATGCGACCTTGGGGAACTGCTTGGCCACGCGCTCCATGTAGTTCATGTAGCCGAAGCTGGTTGCGAAGACCACCTGATGACCGCTCTGTGCGAGTTCGCGGATGACGCGCTCTGCATCGGCCCCCTCGGGGACGCTCTCGATGAAGCGGGTTTCAACCTTGCCCTTGAGCGCCTGCTCCATCTGCTTGCGGCCGGTGTCGTGCTGGAAGGTCCAGCCCGCATCGCCGATCGGACTGACGTAAACAAAACCTGCCTTCACGGGCGCCTGCCCTAAGGCAAGGCCAGAGGCGGCAAGCAGGCCGGTGCCTGCAGTGGCGGTGAGGAAAGCGCGGCGTTGGGTCATGGTCGGGCTCCTTGTCACATTGGGGGGAAGAACTAGTGGTCGGGTCGCCAGGGCTGGCCAAGCGAGACGGGAGAGTTTAGCCGGATCAGTTCCGGCCGTCGCGAGATCAGTACCAGAACCACAATGGTGGCAAGGTAGGGGAGCGCGGATAGCCATTGCGCTGGGATGTCCCACTGTAGCCCGGAACCCTGCACGAACATCTGCGCGATCAGCATGCCGCCGAAGAGCCAGGCGCCAAGCGCTACCCGGAGCGGCCGCCAGGTGGCAAAGACCACCAGGGCGAGTGCGATCCAACCGCGTCCTGCCACCATGCCCTCCGCCCAGAGCGGGGTATGGAAGACGGACAGGAAACTGCCGCCGATGCCACACAGCGCGCCACCCGCAAGCACCGCCCCGTAGCGGATCCGGATCACCGGGTAACCGGCCTCATGTGCGACCGCCGGTGATTCGCCCACCGCTCGGAGCACGAGGCCGGCACGCGAGCGATGCAGAAACCAGGCCACAGCAGCGAGCAGCAGCCACGACAGATAGACCATCGGCTGGTGGCGAAAGAGCGCTGGCCCCAGGAGCGGAATGTCCGACAGGACCGGAATCGCCCAGGCGGGCACAGCGGCGAGCGACAGCGACTCATAGGACTTGCCTGCAAAGGCAGAGAGCCCGATACCGAAGAGCGAGAGTGCAAGGCCCGAGGCGACCTGGTTGGCCAGCAGACTGAGGGCGAGCACGGCAAAGATCAATGCCGCAGCCGCACCTGCCAGGGCCCCGGCAAGCACCGCAGCGCTGGCGCTGCCTGTGTGATGGGCTGCAGCAAAACCCGCCAGCGCGCCGAGCGCCATCAGACCTTCGGCGCCCAGATTGAGGACCCCCGATCGCTCGTTGATGAGGAGGCCCAGTGCCGCGATCAGCATGGGGGTGCCTGCGACGATTGCCGCTGCAATGATCGCAGCTGCGAGGGTGGTGATGTCCATCAGCGCCCTCCGCCCGACTCGCCCCGCTGGACCTTCACCAGCCGGTACTGCGTGAACAGGTCGGTGCCCAGCAAATAGAACAGCAGCATGCCCTGGAATACCTTGGCCACCGATGAGGGCAGCGCGAGGTATTGCTGAGACTGTTCGCCCCCCAGCACCATCAGCGCCATGAGGAGACTCGCCAGGAAAATTCCGAACGCGTGGAGCCGTCCTACGAAGGCGACGATGATGGCGGCAAAGCCATAGCCCACGCCCACCTTGGGTGTGAGCTGGCCCATTGCGCCAGCCACTTCGGTCATGCCGGCAAGCCCCGCCATGGCGCCGCCTGCCAGCATGCCAATCCAGACCGTGCGAGAGGCTGAAAAGCCTGCGTACCGGGCGGCCGCCGGCGCCTGCCCGGCAACGCTCAGCTGAAACCCGATGAAGCTTCGCTGCATCAGGAGGTGTCCCGCTGCGAGCGCCACCAGCGCCATCGCAAACACATGAGTGAGTCGTGTGCCTTCGATCATGGCGGGAAGCAGCGCAGCGTCATCGAACATGCGCGTTTGCGGAAAATTGAAGCCGTCGGGGTCGCGCCAGGGGCCGTGTACCAGCCAGGAAACGAGCAGCTCCGCCACATAGACCAGCATCAGCGACACCAGGATTTCATTGGCATTGAAGCGGGTGCGAAGTGCGGCGGGGATGGCGGCCCACGCCATGCCACCCGCCATGCCGGCCAGCGCAAGTAGTGGCAGGAGAACGGTGGCGTCGAGCGAGCGGTCCAGAGTAAGCGCCGCCCCACTTGCGGCGATGGCCCCCGCAATGTACTGGCCCTCTGCGCCGATGTTCCACACATTTGCGCGAAAGCCCACCGCAAGACCGATCGCAATCAGCATCAGCGGTGCGGCCTTCAGGAGGAGCTCGGAGACGCCATAAAGATCTTTGAGCGGAAACAGGAAGAACACGCGCATCGCGTGAACCGGGTCTTTGCCGAGCGCGGCGAAAATCAGAAAGCCTGACAGCAGCGTGAGTGCGGCTGCGATCAGCGGCGCGCTGATCTGAAGCGCAGCCGAGGATTCCGTACGACGCTCGAGCCTAAACCGCATGGGTGTCTGCCTGAGTGACGGCATGGCCGGGGCCGAGGTCGCGGGGCGCTGCGCCCATCATCACACCGATCGCACCCGCATCGAGATCGGCGGCGGGATAGGATTGGGAGAGCCGGCCGCCGGCCAGCACCGCGATCCGGTCCGAGACTTCAAAGAGCTCATCGAGATCTTCGGACACAACCAGGATGGCGCAGCCCGCATCGCGCAGATCGATCAGTGACTGTCGAATAAACGCGGCAGCGCCCACGTCAACGCCCCAGGTCGGTTGCGCGACCACCAGCACCCGCGGATTCTGAAGCACTTCGCGACCCACGATGAAGCGCTGAAGATTGCCGCCGGACAGTGAACGGGCCGGTGAGTGTTCGTTGCGGCACCGCACGGCGAAGCGCTCGATGCACCGGCGCGCAAAGGCACTGAGTGCGCGACGATCGATGAAAGCGCCACGCAGCATGGTGCCGCGCGCGGTGAGCAGCGCGTTGTCGGCCAGGCTCAAAGCCGGCACCGCGCCCCGGCCAAGGCGTTCCTCGACAATGGTGGCGAGGCCGAGCGCGCGGCGACGCGATACCCCCAGGCGCCCAGCGGGCCGTTGCTCGATCAGGATGGTGTCGGCTTCCTCGGCGAGCCGTTCGCCCGACAGCAATTCGATCAGTTCTTTCTGGCCGTTTCCCGATACGCCAGCGATGCCGACGATCTCGCCCGAACGCACCTGCAGGCTGATGCGAGTGAGCGCAGTACCAAAGGGGTCGTCCGGTGGCATGGTGAGGTTGGACAGCTCGAGCCGCACCGGACTGGCCTCGGGCGCTACGCGCCGGGTGACTTCGGGCAGGTCGCCGCCGATCATCATTCGGGCGAGCGATTCGTGGGTTTCCTCGGCCGGGGTGCAGCGTGCGCTCACCTTGCCGCCGCGCAGCACCGTGGCGCGGTGACAGAGCGCCCGGATCTCGTCGAGCTTGTGGCTGATGTAGAGCACGCTGCAGCCTTCGGTCGCGATGGTGCGAAGCGTGCCGAACAGGCTCTCGATCGCTTGGGGCGACAGCACCGAGGTGGGCTCGTCCATGATCAGAAGCTCGGGCTCCTGGAGCAGACAGCGCACGATTTCCACCCGCTGGCGCTCGCCAACCGATAATGCGTGCACCGTTCGACGAGGGTCGATCGGCAGGCCATAACGCTCGGAAATGGCGGTGATGCGTTGCGACAACTCGTCGAGCGCCGACCCGTCGCCCAGCCCGAGCGCGATGTTCTCGACCACCGTGAGGGTCTCGAACAGCGAAAAATGCTGAAACACCATGCCAATGCCCAGCCGGCGTGCCTCGGCCGGGCTGGCGATACGCACGGGCCGCCCATCCCAGATGATCTCGCCGGCGTCGGCCTGGATGACGCCGTAGAGAATTTTCATCAGCGTGGATTTGCCGGCACCGTTTTCGCCGAGCAGGGCGTGAATTTCGCCCGGCATCACCTCGAGGCTCACCGCATCGTTGGCGGTGACCGACGGCCAGCGTTTGGTGATTGCCCGAAGTTCGAGCCGTGGGCTCATCGGTGCTGCAACGGCGGCGGGGTAAGCGGGGCCTGCCGCTGCTGCGCTCAGTGCGCGCCCTGGCCGCGATGCGCCCAGGCGGTGGTGTGTCGTTCGATGTAGGAGAAGAACTCGTACATGGCCATGGCCATGACGGCAACCACGAGCAGACCGGCGAACGCCAGCGGCATTTTCATGGCCGACCCCGCAGAGATGAGCAGGTAGCCGATGCCCTCATTTGATGCACTCATTTCAGACACCGTGGTGCCCACGAAGGCGAGCGTGATGGCTACCTTGAGTGAGGCGAAAAAGTAGGGCATGGTGCGCGGCAAACCGACCTTGATGAGCACGTCGAGCCGACGTGCGCCCAGTACCCGGAGCACGTCTTCAAGCTCGGGCTCGAGCGTGGCAAGGCCTGTGGCGATATTGACCATGATCGGAAAAAACGAGATCAGGAAGGCAGTGAGGATGGCCGGACCAATCCCGATGCCGAACCAGACGACCAGAATGGGGACGAATGCCGCTTTCGGGAGCGCATTGAAAGCCGTCATGAGCGGATACATGGCCGCGTAGGCAAAGCGCGATGACCCGATGATGAAACCCAGCACCACACCCACGGCAATTGAAAGCCCGAAGCCCACCATGGTGGTCCAGAACGTGCGCCAGGCGTGCCCCATGATGGCGCCCCACAGATCGAAGAGCGCGTACACGATCTGGATCGGGCTGGGGAAGATGAACTCGGAGACATTGAAAAGCGAACAGACGGCCTGCCAGAGCGCGATGATGGCGATCAGCAGGATGAGCGGAGCGAATTTTTCCGTCGCGCTTGAATTCATGGGCAGGGTCCTGTTGGGGCTCAGGTCTTGCGGATGGCGCCGATGCGCGCACGCAGTTCGTGAACGATATCGGTGAACTGCGGGGTGTAGGTGATTTCGAGGTCGCGTGGACGCGGCAGATCGATGGCGCGACGCTCGACCAGCCGGCCCGGGCGCTTGCTCATGACATAAACGGTATCCGCCAGATAGACGGCCTCACGCAGATCATGCGTGACCAGGATGACGTTGAAGCGCTGTTCGGTCCAGAGGTCGCGCAGCACGTTCCAGAGTTCTTCGCGGGTGAAGGCATCGAGCGCCCCGAACGGTTCATCGAGCAGCAGCATGCGGGGCTCGTGAATGAGCGCGCGGCAGATGGACGCGCGCTGCTGCATCCCGCCCGAAAGTTGCCAGGGAAACTTGTCTTCGTAGCCCTGCAGGCCCACCGTACGCAGGAGCCTGCGTGCCCGCTCGGCGAACTCCTCGCGCTTGGCACGGAACTGCGAGCGATAGGGCTCGACGATTTCAAGCGGCAGGAGCACGTTGTCGAGTGTGGTCCGCCAGGGCAACAGAGTGGGCGCCTGAAATGCCATACCCACGATCTTGAGGGGGCCGGTGACCGACCGACCACCAATCCGGATACTGCCGCGACTGGGCATCTTGAGCCCGGTGGCGAGTTTCATGAAGGTGGACTTGCCGCACCCGGACGGACCGACGATGGCGATGAACTCGCCCGGCCGGGTGCTGAGCGAGATGTCCTCGACCGCGAATTCGCCTCGCGCAAGCAGCGTGGGGTCGTAGGCGAGCCAGACGCCGTCAAAGTCGACGAATCGATCGCCCTGGGGGATGCTGGCCGCAGCCGCCGCGACGGCGGCGCTGCGGTCTTCCTGCGCGGAAACGGCCGAGGTCATCGGCTTACTTCCCGAGAATGTCGCGCTGCTCCTTGCTGGGCAGGAAGCTGCCGTTCCAGATCTTGTCGGGGTCGATACGGGTCTTGGTGGCGAAGGCGTCGGCAACCTGTGAGGCCATCAGCGCAAGCCGCGCGAGGTTGACATCGCCGAAGGTCTCGGCTCGCGCATCGGGCGTGGCGATGGCGGTGTTGATGGCCAGACGGAGCCGACGCTTCTCAAGGGCTTCGTCGATGATGGCATCGCGCTGCTTCACGAAGGCAATCGAGCCATCCGGATCGGCGATCACGTCTTTCGCGGCTTTGGTGAATGCCCGCAGGAACGCTTTGACCGCTTCCGGGTTCTTCTTCATGAACTCTTCGGAGGCGATGATGGCATTACCGTAGAGCTTCACGCCGAACTCGGGGTAGGGCAGCACGACCACGTCTGCGTCCTTCACGCCGCGCGCGTTCAGGTTGAGGAGCGAGGTGAAGGTGAAGCCGGTGATGGCATCGACATCGCCGCGGGCGAGCATGGTTTCGCGAAGCGGCGGATCCATGGCGGTCCACTGGATGGACGGCAGGTTCAGGTTGTTGGCCTTGGCGAAGATCGGAAACGCCTTGCGTCCGGCGTCGAACACCGGTGCGCCGAGCTTCTTGCCGTTCAGGTCGGCCGGCGACTTGATGCCGGACTTCTTGAGCGCGAGCACGGCCGCGGGCGTGTTGTTGTAGACCATCATGATGGCTACGGGTTTGCTCGGCGCGGTAGGGTTGTTCCCCACGAATTCCATGAGCGCGGCGAGATCGGCAAAGCCCATTTCGTAGGTGCCCGAGGCGACACGGTTCACGGCATTGCCTGAGCCGTTGCCGGCATCGACGGTGACGTCCAGCTTTTCCTGCTGGAAATAGCCCTTGGCGCGGCCGGCGAGGAAGAAGGCTGACGGGCCTTCGAATCGCCAGTCGAGCTGGAACTTGATCTTGGTGTCCTGTGCTGCGGCGGGCAGTGCGGTGAGCGTGCTGGCCGCCAAAGCGACGGCGGCGAGGCGACTGAACATGGATTTCATACGGCGGGCCCTTTTGTGCATGGGTTTAGGGGGAGTCAAGCCTGCTGAGGGGTGCGGGAAAACGGTCATTATCAGGCAAAGTGCGGGCCAGGGCGAGGGAAGCGCAGGATTGCGCAGGGACGCTGCCGGGTCGGAGCGGTGCGGTGGGCCCCGCCAATGATGCGCTTGCGCCCGGATGGTCGCTCTGCTGCGCCAAGGCTGGGCGTGCTGCACGATCCCGGTGCACGCCCTACAATCCGACATCACCCATGGGAGTCCGCTGATGAATCACCCCTACGCGGTTGCGCAGGCATTGCGCCGCCCCCTGCCCGACTCGCTTGCAGCCGCGCTTCGCGCGCGGTTTGGCGATCGCTTCAGCACCGCTCGTGCGGTCTGCGACCACCACGGGCGTGACGAGTCGCCGTTTCCGGTGACCCCACCCGATGCGGTGGTCTACGCAGAGTCCACCGATGACGTGGTGGCGGCGGTCGCGCTCTGTCGAGCGCACAAGGTGCCGGTCATCCCCTACGGCGCGGGATCCTCCCTCGAGGGGCACCTCCTCGCGGTACAGGGCGGGGTCAGCGTTGACGTCTCGCGCATGAATGCCGTGGTCTCGATCAATGCCGAGGACCTCACCGCAACAGTTCAGGCGGGCGTCACCCGAAAGCAGTTGAACGAGGCGATCCGAAGCGAGGGCCTGTTTTTTCCGATCGATCCCGGGGCGGATGCGTCGCTGGGCGGCATGTCGGCCACGCGGGCCTCTGGCACCAATGCGGTTCGCTACGGCACGATGCGAGAAAACGTGCTGGGGCTCACCGTGGTGAGCGCTGACGGCAAAGTGATACGGACCGGCAGCCGCGCGAAAAAATCCTCGGCGGGCTATGACCTCACGCGTCTCTTTGTGGGATCGGAGGGTACGCTGGGCGTGATCACTGAGGTCACGGTGAAGCTCTATCCGGTGCCGGAGGCCATGTCGGCGGCGGTGGTCAATTTCCCTAGCCTCGAGGCGGCGGTCCAGACGGTGATTCAGACCATCCAGCTAGGGGTACCCATCGCACGAAGCGAGTACCTTTGCGAGAACACGATCCGCGCGGTCAATGCGGCGAGCAAGCTCGGGCTGCGTGAGCAGCACACGCTGTTCTTTGAGTTCCACGGCTCTGAGGCGGGGGTTCGCGAGCAGGCCGAGACCGTGCAGGCGCTTGCGGCCGAGCATGGTGGGCAGGACTTTGAATGGGCTACGCGCCCCGAAGATCGTAACCGCCTGTGGGACGCGCGCCACAAGGCGTATTTCTCGTGCCTGCAGGTTCGGCCCGGGTGTCGTGCGATCTCGACCGACACCTGTGTACCGATTTCGCGGCTGGCCGATTCGATCAGCGGCGCGCGGCGCATTCTTGATACCGCAAGCTTCCCCACCATGCTGCTGGGCCATGTAGGTGACGGAAACTTCCATGCGGTGGCGCTCATCGACGCGGATGATGCCAAGGAAGTGGCTGAGGCCGAGCGGCTCAATGACGAGATCGTGCGGCTTGCGCTCGCCATGGATGGCACCTGCACCGGAGAACACGGCGTGGGGCTCCACAAGATCGGCTTCCTGGAAGAAGAGGCGGGCGATGACGCGCTCGATCTGATGCGGCGGATCAAGCGGGCGCTCGATCCGGACGACATCATGAATCCAGGGAAGATTTTCAGGGTTTGAGACGCTGCTGATCGGTGACGAAGACTCGTCGCGCGGGCGGCGAGCGCGAGGCGTCGGTCTGGCGGGTTGCTGCCCGAGGTAAGCGCGCTCAGTGCGGTCGAAATTGCCAGGGGTCGATGACTGCAACGCCGGCCGCTCGAAAAGGCGCTGCGTCTCGGGTGGCAACGGCGTAGCGGCTGGCAGCGGCAATGGCTGCAATGTAGGCGTCTGGGGCGGGCAGGCCCTGACCTGCTGCGCGAGCGCGCAGCGCGCTCGCCGCGTGGTGACGTGCTGAGTCGGTATCAAACGCAAGAATGCGCCCGAGAAAAAGTGCGATCAGCCCGTCGACTGCCTTGGCAAGCGACTGGCGCCGCCGTCCTGCGGGAAGCGCACCGATGCCGTACCAGAGCTCGGCGAGCGTGACGCTGGTGAGAAAGAGAGTGCTCGCGTCCTGCGCATCAAACCATGCCTGCACCGCCTGCGAAGGCTGTGGCTTGATCGCCTCGGAAATCACGTTGGTGTCGAGAATGATCATGCGAGCCTCAACGGTTCCGCGGGGGTGCGATCACGCAGCCCCTCCAATGCCTCGACGTCGCGGTTGGTGAGCCCCGCATCTCGACCGAGTTGCGCGAGCGCGCTGCCCAGGAGCAGGCGTTGAGGCGGGCACACGCTGTTTTCGAGAATGAAGCGAATTTCGGCTTCTGTGCTCCGCCCGTTTTGTGCGGCACGACGCCTCAAGGCACGATGCACTTCGTCGGGTAGGTTTCGAACGGTGAGATTGGCCATGGCTGGATAGATCGAAATCAATGACATCATTTTGATCCTTTTGATATCAAATTGCAAGGCAGGGTGCGGAGGTCGGATTGGACCGGGAATACGGTGTCCTCGGAATGGAGATCTCGACCCTCGGGCTCAGCCAGAGGGTCGAGGCAAGCGGTTACGTGCCGACAACCGGCGATCCGTTGTCGCGCTCGGTGCGCTAGCGCCGATACCGCTTCGGAACAAACGGCAGCGACACCCGCTCGAGCACGGGGCGTTTATCGCGCACTACCGCGCGAAGCACCTGACCTGCGGCCAAGGCCTCGGTCTCAACGAGCGCGAGCATGACCGCCTTGCCAAGCGTGGGCGAGATCGTGCCGCTCGTGACCTCACCCACCACGCGATCAGCGCTCTCCACCACGGCCGCATGCGCGCGAACCGGAATCCCCTCACCCGAGGTCAGACCGATCAGCTGCCGCGACGCCCCGTGAGCGAGCTCTGCGAGCACGCGCGACGCGCCGGGAAAGCCGCCCGCCTTCGCGCCCCCTGCGCGTCGCGACCGCGCGATCGCAAACGTAAGCCCGGCCTCGATCGGACTGATCGAAGGCGAGATATCGTTGCCGTGGAGGGGGAGCCCGGCCTCCAGGCGTAGCGTGTCGCGAGCGCCCAGCCCCACCGGCTGAACCGCCGGGTCGGCGAGCAGACGCCGCGCGACGCGGAGCGCTGCATCAAGCGGCACCGAAATTTCGTAGCCGTCCTCGCCGGTGTAGCCCGAGCGTGTGGCAAAACAAATGGCGCCTTCGAGTGTCAGCTCGCAGGCCTGCATGAAAACCGGTCGTGCAGCATCGCGGTCAAGCGTTGCCAGTATGCGCTCCGAAGCAGGACCCTGGAGCGCGAGCAACGCCGCGTCGATCTCCTCAATCAGCAGCTCCGGACAGAGCGCCCGGAGCCGCGCCAGATCCCCCCGCCGATTGGAGGCATTGACCACCATCCGGATCTCGGGCCCCTCGGCAAGATCCGGACGAAGCACCAGCATCAGATCGTCATCAATGCCGCCCTGGTCGTTTAGCAGCACCGAATAACGTTGCTGCCCGGCAGGCCAGCCATCGCCATCGAGCGGAAGCGCGCGCTCGATGGCGCGGGTAAGTGTGGCGAGCGTGCCGTCGCGGGCACGCAGCCGAAGCTGTCCCATATGTGAAACATCAAACAAACCTGCCGAGGTCCGAGTGTGCAAATGCTCGGCCTTCAGCCCGGCAGGGTATTGGATGGGCATGGCGAATCCGGCAAACGGGCCCATGCGCGCGCCAAGCTCACGGTGGAGCGCGCCGAGCGGCAATTCGAGCGTCTGGGGCGATGTCGTGTCGGTCATGGTGACCCCGGTCACTGATAGTCGCTAAGCGGCGGGCAGCTGCAGACCAGTTGTCGGTCGCCTGCCGCGTTGTCAATGCGTTTGACCGAGGGCCAGAACTTGGCCGCCCGAATCCACTCAAGGGGAAACGCTGCACGCTCGCGCGAATAAGGGTGGGTCCATTCACCCGCCAATTCGGTGGCAGTGTGCGGGGCCTGCTTGAGCGGGTTATCCAGTCGGTCAAACTCGCCCGAAGCGATCGCCTGCAACTCGCCGTGGATGGCGATCATGGCCTCGCAGAAGCGATCGAGCTCGTCCTTCGGCTCAGACTCCGTGGGTTCAATCATCAGTGTGTCGGCGACCGGAAATGAAAGCGTGGGCGCGTGAAAGCCATAGTCCATCAGGCGTTTGGCAATATCTTCGGCCGTGACGCCATACAGGGCTTTCAAATGCCGCAGATCGAGGATGCACTCGTGTGCCACGCGGCCGTGTTCGCCGGTATAGAGCACCGGAAAATAGGGTGAGAGCCGTGCGGCGATGTAATTCGCATTCAGGATCGCAACCTCGGTAGCCGCGCGAATGCCACGGGCGCCCATCATCCGGATGTACATCCAGGAGATGACTAGAATGCTCGCGCTGCCGTAGGGAGCGGCGGAGACGGGGCCGATCCGCTGGTCGCTGGTGCCGGGTGCGGCGGGGGCGAGGGGGTGGCCGGGAAGGAAGGGCGCGAGGTGGGCCGCTACGCCGATCGGACCCATCCCTGGGCCGCCGCCACCGTGGGGATTGCAGAAGGTCTTGTGCAGGTTCAGGTGGCAGACTTCCGCGCCGATGTGGCC
>JALREG010000033.1 GCA_023253905.1 Burkholderiaceae bacterium | reverse complement strand
TCTAAACAACAGTCTGCAGGGATGTCTGGTGGCGTGGTGCCGGACGGGGTTGGTCCAAGCGGGGTTGGTCCAAGCGGGGCGGGGCCAGGCGGCGCAGTGCCAACCTTGGCCGAGTCTTCACCCGTTGCCAAGGTCGCGGTTCCTCCCCGGCGGGTGAACGCGGGCGTTCTCCTCAAAACGCGTCCGGTGGCCTCCACCACGTGTTTCGGATTACATCTCCGCGCCACGGACGGGCCAGACGAGCCCATCCTCCTCATGTCGGTTCCGCGGCGCGTGCTCAAACGGGCGGTGGATCGCAATACCGTGCGGCGACTTGCCCGCGAGTCGCTTCGGACGACTCGTGAGCAGGCAGTCGGTTGCGCCCTGATGCTTCGTCTCAAGCGAACACCCACCGGGTTTGAAGCACTCTCCCAACGAGCACGGAAGGCAGCCTGGCGCGCTGAACTCGAGCGCGTGTTCAGTTTGGGCGTAGGCCGCGCGTGACGGTCGCCGCGCGTCATTCCGGCCGCTCCCTGGTTGCGGGCTTCCTGAGCGGTCTGGTCCAGGTCTACCGGGCGGCAATCAGCCCGCTCATGGGCCCACGCTGCCGCTTCCTTCCTTCCTGTTCAGACTACGCGCTTCAGGCGCTATCAACCCACCGGCCGATGCATGCGCTCGTCCTCATCGTCCGGCGCTTGGCCCGATGCCACCCCTTGGGTGCGAGCGGGATTGACGAGGTGCCGCCGGTGCTAGGCTGCCGGTGTGCGACGCACGCTCAATCCGCCGCGCTGTTTTCAAAAGATTCCACCGACTCCCGATCATGCCCACCCAGCGTCTGATTCTCTGGATTATTTTCTCCATGTCGCTCCTGTTCCTCTGGGACGCGTGGCAGCGCCATCAGGGTCAGCCCACCCTGTTCGGTCCGCAACCGCAGAAAGCCGAACCGGCCGCAGCACCGGCGGGCGGTGCGACGTCGTCCCCGAGTGGGGCAACGCCCGCTCGTTCATCTGCCCCCGGAACCGACCCCAGCATTCCAACCGGACCCGCGCCGGCTGCGGCTGCTGCCGCTCAAATTCCGGGCGCGGCCGAGGCTGCCGCACCGCGCACCGAGTCGATTCGGCTCAGTAACGATGTGCTTGCGCTCGATATCGACCCGATGGGTGGTCAGATCCGCCGCGGTGAGTTGCTGAGACATCGCGACACCGTCACCCGGAGCGGCAATGTGTTGCTGTTCGATCTGCGCCCGAACAGCACCTACCTTGCACAAAGCGGCCTGATCGGTGCGCCAGACGGTCAGACCTTTCCGAACCATCGCACTCCGATGCAGGTGGCCGAAGCGGGGTTGCCGCGTGAGCTGGGTGCAAGCGGCGAGGCGGCAGGCGTGAAACTGGTGTCCGAGAGCGGTGGCGTTCGGTTTGAGCGCACCTTGCGACTCGCCCGCGGATCGTATGTGCTTGAGGTGAGCGATCGCATCACCAACCTGGGCGGCCAGACCGTGTCGCCTATCCTGTATCTCCAGCTCACTCGCGACTCCAATCCTCCCCCCGGCGGATCGGATTTCTACAGCACCTATGTCGGGCCTGTGATCTACACCGACAAGGAAAAGTTCCAGAAGGTCGATTTCGCCGACATTGAAAAGGGAAAGGCTAAGCATCCGACCAGTGCGAGCGACGGCTGGCTTGGCATCATCCAGCACTACTTTGTGTCGGCCTGGATCCCCGCAGACAAGCTGGCTCGTGAGTACTACACCCGCAAGGTCGATACCAAGCTTTATTCGGTGGGCGCGAAGATGGGTTTGGGTGAGATTGCACCCGGCGCCTCCACCACCGTGTCATCGCGGCTTCTCGCCGGCCCGCAGGACCAGCGAATGCTGGAAGACATCGCGCCCGGCCTGGAGCTGGCGGTGGACTATGGCTTTCTCACGGTCATTGCCAAGCCTATTTTCTGGCTGCTGGAGAAGCTCCACGGGTTGATCGGTAACTGGGGCTGGGCGATTGTGCTCCTTACTATCGTGATCAAGACCATCTTCTATCCGCTTCAGGCCGCAAGCTACCGTTCGATGGCGCGAATGAAAGCGGTCACGCCCCGACTGATGGCGCTTCGAGAGCGCTATGGCGAAGATCGCGTGCGGCTGAACCAGGCGATGATGGAGCTCTATAAAACCGAAAAGATCAATCCGCTGGGGGGCTGTCTGCCGATTGTGGTGCAGATCCCGGTATTTATCGCGCTCTACTGGGTGCTGCTGTCGTCGGTGGAAATGCGTGATGCGCCCTGGATTGGGTGGATCCAGGATCTGGCCGCACCCGATACGCTGTTTGGCACCATTCCGGGTCTGGACATGCCGGTTGGCCTGCTGCCCATCCTGATGGCGGTCACGATGTTCATCCAGACCAAGCTCAATCCCACGCCGCCCGATCCGGTACAGGCCAAGCTCATGATGTTCATGCCGTTGATCTTCTCGGTGATGTTCTTTTTCTTCCCGTCGGGACTGGTGCTTTACTGGCTCGTGAACAACATCTACTCGATCATTCAGCAGTGGCTGATTACCCGCAGCATCGAAGGCGCGAAGAAAGCCGGTTGAGGCTCGGCGCGGGACTCGGGGCGGGGCGTCTG
>JALREG010000009.1 GCA_023253905.1 Burkholderiaceae bacterium | reverse complement strand
GCTCGGTCAACTATCTGCGCCGTCATGCAGCGTCGGGGAGCGATCGTCCGTTCTTTCTCAAGTGTTCCTTTCCCGACCCGCACCACCCGTTCACGCCACCGGGCAAATACTGGGATATGTATTCGCCTGATTCGGTTCAGGTGCCCGCCACCTGCGCCGAACCCGGGCCGGATACGCCCGCGCATGTGCGCTGGATTCACGAAGAGCGCAGACAAGGCAAGTCGCTGCTCACCTCACAGCGCATGTTTGCGGTGAACGCTGCCGAGACACGGGAAATCCTCGCGCTCACCTACGGCATGATCACGATGATCGATGATGCGGTCGGGCGGATTCTCGCCGCGCTCAAAGAATCGGGACTCGCCGACAACACGGTGGTGATCTTCACGAGCGATCACGGCGACTACATGGGCGACCATGGCCTCATGCTGAAGGGCCCCATCCACTATCAGGGGCTGGTGCGCATTCCCTTCATCTGGTCAGACCCGGCGGCAGCGCAGACGGGCACGAGCACGGAATCGCTCGGCAGCAGCATCGACATCGCCCGCACCGTCCTGGCGCGGGCCGGCATCGCTCCAGTCAATGGCATGCAGGGCCGCAACCTCGCTCCCCAGCCAGGCGTGCCCGCCGCCGCTGAACCGGATGCCATCCTGATCGAAGACGATAATCAGCGCGCGTATCTCGGTTTTTCAGAGCCCGTACGCGCCCGAACGCTGGTGACTGCAGAGCACCGGCTCACCCTGTACCTGGGCGCCGACTGGGGGGAGCTCTATGATTTGAACGCCGACCCGCTTGAACGCCACAACTTGTGGGCGCGAGAGCCGGCTTTACGCGCCACCCTGCTCGAGCAGATGGTGCAGAAGATGATGGCGCTTTCCGACCGCAGCCCGCGCCCAACACGCATCGCTTAGTCGCATCGAGGCTGCACGCGGGGGCGTTGCGGCCCCCGCGACCGGTTTACTGCGCCTGGAGCGCGCGGATACGTTCCTCGATCGGCGGGTGGCTGGAAAACAGCGCCATGATGCCGCTGGGCCGCGAGCTGATGCCCATGTTCTGTACGGTCTTGGGAAGCTCGCCCGGATCAAGGTTGCCCAGCCGTGCGAGCGCATTGATCATGGACTGGCGCTGCCCCATGTATTGCGCGGCGCCGGAATCAGCCCGATATTCGCGCTGGCGGGAGAACCAGGCGACGACCATGGCCGCAAGCACGCCCAGGAGAATGTCCATGACGATGGTGGTAATGATGTAGCCCATGCCCGGGGCGTCGTCTTTATTCTGAAGAATCATGCGGTCGACCACATAGCCCACCACCCGGGAGATGAACACCACGAACGTGTTCATGACGCCTTGGATGAGCGTGAGCGTGACCATGTCGCCATTGGCCACATGCGCCACCTCATGACCGATGACGGCTTCAACTTCATCACGGCTCATGGACTGAAGGAGCCCCGTGGACACCGCCACCAGCGCCGAATTCTTGAATGCGCCGGTCGCGAAGGCATTGGGTTCGCCTTCGTAGATGGCGACCTCGGGCATGTTGATGCCAGCCTTTTGGGAGAAGCGCGCCACCGTGCGGACGATCCACTGGTGCCCGGGATCAGGCGAGTCGTTGATGATTTGTGCGCCCGTGGACCATTTAGCCATGGGTTTACTCATGAGGAGCGAAATGAACGCACCCCCAAACCCCATGACTGCCGCAAATACCAGCAGCGTGCCAAGGTTGAGCCCGGCACTGGACAGAAAGCGGTTGAGGCCGAGAACGTTGACAACGATGCTGAGCACCAGCATCACCGCCAGGTTCGTGAGAATGAACAGAATGACTCGTTTCATGACCCTGCCCTCCGGCACCGGCAAAAGATAAGCCGATATCGTAGCGAATCCGGGCAATTACAAGGGGCCAATACCCTTGATGGGAAGCGGCAAAGCTGATTGCAGCCCAGCCGCCAGCGGCATGCCGATCAAGCGCGGCACAGCGAGCCCCCCGGTTTTAACCTCAGACCCAGGCCTGCAACACGTACTCGTAAAGCCCTTGACCGTTAGTCAGATCAACCCGCTGGAGTGCAATTTTGAGCGTCCCCTGCTCCCGCACCAGGGTATGCCGGTAGCTGCCGGCAAAGTGCCGGATGTCGTCGCGCCGCATTTCCATCATCTGAAACCGGGAATAGACCTCGACCCGGTCGGGCGCCGCCGATTCAATCATCACATTGCCCACCAGATGGTTGGTCGCCCAGCTGGCGGCCTGTGACCAGGCATTGGGGTGCTGAAGCCGGCCCA
>JALREG010000436.1 GCA_023253905.1 Burkholderiaceae bacterium | reverse complement strand
GGCGCAATTGGGTGCTGCCAAGGAATTCAGGCCCAGATAGGGCTGAATCTTTGTATCCAACCCAAGATTGACCCCGCCATTGATATAGGGCGCTTGGAGGCCCGCGGCCACAAAGGGCTTCATCTCGGCAAAGCTGAGACCCAAACCGATCGCTGCTCGGCGAGCGACAGGAGCACTGGCTGGCAGCAGGGCTGGCCTCACACCATCACTGGAACCTGATTGCTCAGAGCAACCTGATGGCGAAAGCGGCCTCTGGCCCCCCGGGTTCAGAGCGCCACTGGACTGACGGCTGGGACGGCTATCCAGCCGCACGCAGGCGTCTGCTCGAGTCACTTACAGGACGTCCCGGCCCTCTGGTCTTGGGGGGCGATATTCATACCCATGTGGCGGCCGACCTGCGGCTTGATTTCGAAGACCCCGCGACACCTGTCGTGGCTAGCGAGTTCTGCTGCACATCGATCAGCAGTCTCGGACCGCCACAGTCAAGGGTGGACGCGAGCCGCGCCGCCAACCCTCATATCCGCTATGCGCGGTCGGACCGCAGGGGGTACATCGAGATCACGATCGACAGCACCCTGGCCCGTGCCGACCTGGTCACGGTGGATGACCCAACCGACCCAAAGAGCGCATGCCAGACCAGCGCCAGGTTTGTTGTCGATGCCAAGAGGCCGGGTGTACAGCCCGCCTGACCCCGGCCGCTAGCCTGAGGCAGGTGAGCTGGACACCGTCACACGATTTTCGCGCTATTGCCGATCGACGCAGTGAACGTTGTCTTGGTGATGTCGCTCACGAATACCCAATCAGCCTGCAATTCGGCCTTGGTGACGGTGAGCAGCAGATAGCCGCGTTGCGAGGCGTCCATCCAGCGAAGATCATCAACAACGCCGCGGAAGATCTGGGCGATTTGTGCAGGTGGAATCGTGAGGTAGGACTCGAGCCCTGGCGAACTGACACCCGGCGTCGCCAGTTCAACCCCGACCACGGTGTTGGCTGCAAGCCCGCCCTGTGCGGCAAGAAACCCTGCAGCGGTCAACTGAGCGTGCCAGGCGTTGTGCGTGTCGCCAGCAAGACTCACCAGCTTGCGGTCCCGCCCTGCAAAGGCCTGCACGGCGGTATTCAGCAAGATTTCGCGCGCGACCGGGTAGCCATCCCACGCGTCAAGGTTATAGCCGAGTTTTGGGTTCTTGGTGGTGTCGAGCAGGTCGGTTTCCTGCTGCGTGAGCGGTTGATTGGCTGCCCGCTTGGCTTTCGCAGTCAGATAAGCATTGATCGCGGCCTGCCCTGCAGCCTGCGCCGCCGCAGAGGTATCGGTCGGGTTGAGCGCCTGAAGCACACTCACCGGGAATTCCATCCGAGCCATCAGCACCTGCTGCCCGAGGATCTGCCATTTCCCGGGTGAGGCTGCGAGCCGCCCCTGGAGCCAGGTGGACTGCGTACCACCCAGCATCTGGCGGGTAGCCGACGCCAGGGTCTGTTGCGCGGCGACTTGCGTGGCTGGATTGAGCAGTTCGGTGAACCCAACCTGTTTGTCGCGACCGATCAGGCGCGTATCCAGCATATGGAGCGAAGCGAGGTCACCGAAATCGAAGCTGCGATAGATGACCTCCTTTGAGGACCCTGTGCGGATCGGCATCCACTCATGGTAGGCCTGGAGCGCAGCCGCCCTGCGGGCCTGCCAGGTGCCCTCGCGGGCCGGATCGTGGTTCTCGGCGCCATCGCGCCACGCATCATTGGCAGTCTCGTGGTCATCCCAGACCGCAATCATCGGCATCGCCGCGTGCATGACCTTCGAATCGGGATCCGACTTGTACTGCGCGTGACGCTTTCGGTAATCCTCGAGCGTCAGCAGTTCATTGACGGGATCTGACTGCCGACCGAGTGTGGCGGCCTGCGCCGAGGCATAACCGTTGGACGCATACTCGTAAATGTAATCGCCCAGATGCAGGGCGACTTGCGCCCCGCGCGCGGCGGCATCCGAATAGGCGTGAAAGCGACCGGCCGGATAATTGGAGCACGAGAACACGGCAAGCTTTACCTGGGCCACCCCAGCCTCAGGCAGCGTTCGCGTCCGCCCGACAGGCGAACGGAAAGTGTCTTGTCGGAAGCGATACCAGTATTCGGTGCCAGCGCGCAACCCGGTTGCGTCCACCTTGGCGGTGTACCCGGTTTCAGGCTCAGCGGAGACCTTGCCCGAGGCAACAATCGATTGAAAGCCCGCGTCGGTTGCCACTTCCCAGGTGAGTGGTACCGGCACCAGCGATAGATCAGAAGGCCGCGCGTGGGTCCAGAGTATGACCGCGGTCGCAAGCGGATCACCGCTTGCCACGCCGTATTCGAACTGCGGCACCCATCCGCTGTCCGACGCACAACCCGACAGGCTACCTCCGGCAGCCACGGTCGCAGTGACCGAGGCGACCTTGATCAGAAATTCACGGCGACTATTTTTCGTTGCGACATGATTCATGGCATTGACCTCGTCTCGTCACAGTTCGGGAGAACCCATCTTCAATCCCGATTACAACGATTCGATGACACCCAGGTCACTAGCGCCGGATACAGGCGCGAATCGATGCGACAAAGTCCTGAAAGCCAGGTGTGCTCATCGACGGGTCCTTGGCCTGCTCATCGATACGCCGAAGCGCGACCGCATCTTTCCACCCTGGCGTCATTCGAAACGCGGCCACTTCGGTATCGGACATACGCCCGCCCTGTAATGCAAGACTCTCCACCGAATCCGACGACAAGCTTTCAAAATACCCAGGCTCGACTGAGCAGAGGTATCGCTTGGCCTGTACGTGTAACCGGATCGGCTCGGTCACCTCCTGACCAAACCAGGGCTCGAGCCAATCTGCGCCGAGGATCTCGTGGTGATCATCAACACCCTGGGACGCGGGGTGCTCTCCGAGGCTGTGGACCATATGGCCGATGTCGTGGAGGAGCGCAGCCACGACCATCGACTCACTCAGACCTGCCGTGAGCGCGAGATACGCCGCCTGCAAAGCATGAGCGCGCTGATTGATGGACGCGAGCCCATAGCGCTTAGCTGCGCGAAACGCGAAGAGCGCCGTCAGCTCTTCGACGAACTGATCGTGAGACAACTTCATGAGGTGGCCCCAAGGCGGATCCCCATCGCGTTCAGTGCGTCGCCGACCGCCCCGACTGCACGCGCGATGTCCTGGACGGTGATGGCGCCGATACACCCGATTCTGAAAGTCTCGATTCTCGTGAGCTTTCCGGGATAGAGGATGAAGCCGGAGTCGCGCACCCGCCGATAAAGCTCCGGAAAGCTGTATGCCGGATGATCCGGCGCGAGGAAGGTCACGATGATAGGTGACTGAACATCGTCGGCGAGCAACGTCCTAAATCCGAGCTGGCGCATTCCACTGACCAGCTCCCCGCACTGCATCCGGTACCGCGTGCCCCGCGCGGGCTGACCGCCCTCTTCCACGAACTGGTCGATCGCGCTTCGAAGCGCAGCAACGACATGCGTGGGCGGCGTATACCGCCACTGACCAGTACGCTGCATGTAACCCCATTGATCATGGAGATCGAGCGCAAGTGAGTGACTGTTTCCAGAGGCTGCCGACAGGTTGGCTTTGCTTGCAATGACAAAGCCCATGCCCGGTACGCCCTCCAGGCACTTGCCTGAGGCTGCAATCAGCACATCAATCGGCGTTGTCGACACGTCAATGGCCACCGCTGCAAAGGAACTCATCGCATCGACAACGAGCGTACGGCCATAACGGGCCACCGCCCGCGCCACCTCATCCAGCGGATTGAGCACACCGGTTCCTGTCTCACAGTGCACCAGTGCAACATGGGTGATGGCAGGGTCCGAGGCCAGTGCAGCGGCCACCCTGCTCGCATCAAGCGGCTCATCTTCGCGATGCTCGATGATGCGGGCTTCACGCCCCAGAACCTGAAGGATCCGAATGATTCGGTCCGCGTAGGCGCCATTGCTCGGAACCAGAACCTTACCGCTTCGCGGGACAAAGGTGCCGAGCGCCGCCTCCACCGCAAAGGTCCCGCTTCCCTGAAGCGGGACGCAGGCATGGGTCCGATCGCCACCGGCAATCGCAAGCAGGTCTCCACAGACCGAAGCAGTGAGGCGATTGAATTCACCGTCCCAGGAGCCCCAGTCGGACAGCATTGCGCTTCGCGTACGCTCGCTGGTGGTGAGCGGGCCTGGCGTGAGAAGAATAGGCTGCATAGCGCGACTCAGCGCTCAGGGAACGATCGCCGCGCGCAGGACACGACGCGATGCCGCATCACGCATCGCTCGGGTCGCCTGCTCCAGGGGGTAGCGCGCGTCGACCAGTTCAGAAAACGGGAAGCGCGAGCGGTTGGAGACTACAAAATCAAGGGCCTCAATCAGATGCCGCGGATGATAGTTATGCACCCCCCGGATCGACAGCATCTTTCGAACGATTTTATTAGCGTCTACGGTGATCATCGCACCGGGACTGACCATCCCGGCGAGAACAAAAGTGCCACCGGTGCGTACCAGATCGAGACCGACCGCCACCGCTTCCGGAGCGCCGCACACCTCAATCACCGCATCAGGACCGGCGGGAAGGCAGTGTGCGGCAATCGCAGCCTGGAGCGCCGCTGTTTCGGTTGCTGCGTCCAGTGCGAGATCTACGCCGAAGCGCCCTGCAAGTTCGCGTCGCCCCGGGTGCGCGTCGAGTCCGACCACGAACCGCGCGCCGCGGGATTTTGCGAGCGCTGCGCCGTAGAGTCCGAGCAGGCCCAGCCCCTGAATCACCACGGTGCTGCCGAGTCGGATGTCCGCCGCCTCGGTCACCGCTACCATCGTGGCAACCCCGCAGTTGAGCGGTGCAGCCTCGGCGTCGCTCAGATCATCCGGTAGGCGCAGGATCCAGGACTTCGGCAGGATGTAGCAGTATTCGGCAAAGCCGCCATGGAGGTGCGGCGGAGTCGTGGCCGCCATGTGACCGTATTTTTCAATGCCGCGCGCTTTTTGAGGCATGTCGAGCACTTCGGAAAAATAGTCATCGGCGGGGATGAAGTACTCGCTCCAGGTCACGCGATCGCCTGGCTTAAGCGGCTCGCCCCGCATGTCGTGGGTCAAGCCCTCCCCGAGCGCGGCGATCGCGCCTACGATTTCATGCCCGGGCAGCGCCGGACAGGGGCTAGGGCGGTGCCCCTCGTAAGAGTGAATATCGGAGCGGCATATCGTTGACATGCTCACCCTAACCAACGCCTCCCCAGCCGCAACTGGCCGAAGCGGATAAGAAGCGATTTCGAACTCGGCGTTGGGCGCCCTGTAGCTCGCCAAGCGCGCGGCGGCGGGAATCGACATGATCACGCCGTCCCGTTGATTGCGAAATCAAAAATCGCGTGGCTCTTGAGCGAACCGCGGGCAGCGCGCTCAAGATATTCCCGGTTGAGCGGACGGCTCAGAATGAACGGGACCCGAGCTTCGGCCACTGCACCATGGCTGCGGAGCCTCGCATCAGCCAGCTGCGACAGATCGTGATCGGTAACGCTTGCGCCAAGTACCGTACCGGCGTCGCCAACCACGACGACGTCCGCCTCACGGTCTGTGGGCAACTCAAACCGGGCACAAGCCTGTGCTCGGGAAAGCGCCATTTCGACGCCTGGGATCGCGGCAGCCACATCCATCACAGACTGCGCCGATACCGCCTCCGACCGGATCCATACGCGTACGAATCCACCGAGCGCGCCATGATGCCGAACAAACGCATCGGTGATAGGGCAGATCACGCGGGTGGCCCCAACGCCGAACGCGCGATCAAGCACATCCTGAAGGAAGACGACATTTGGACTGCCGTCGGCGCGCGACTTATCGTTCATGCCGTGATCAGCGGTGAGAGCGAGGGTCACCCCCTGGTCTGCAAGCCGTCCAAACGCATCGTCGATGCGTCGATAGAACTCGTTAGCGACTGGGTCGCCTGGCGCATGCTTGTGCTGAATGTAGTCGGTGAGGGAAAGATACATGAGGTCAGGACGCCTCTGCTGCATCAATCTGACGCCGGCCTCGAGCACGAAGACTGACAGATCCATGGAATACATATCGGGCTGCGCCATGCCCACCAGGTCCAGAACCCTGTCTATCCCGTTTTCCTCCAGCGTGCAGCGGTCTGCCAGCTCGGAAGAAAAGCTGATGTTGCCGCGGGCGACGTCAAGGTCCTTGCCGAGCTGTCTCCGAAGCTTGTCCTTCGCGGTGATCGACACCACCTTCGCCCCAGCGTCGGCAAAGGTCGCGAGAATCGTTCGGCTCCTAAGGAGCTCAGGCCCCGTCATCACCACCGCTTCGTCATGCTCGTTGAGATAAAAGTTTCCAGAAATTCCGTGGACCGACGCGGGCGCGCCGGTGATGAGCGACATGTTGTTGGGACAAGTGAAGCTCGGCACCGTGCCGTCTGCGACCTCGTAAAACCCGTCATCGATAAAGCGGCTGATGTTGGGAATGATGCCGTCACGGCGCGCCTGGTCGATATAGGCGGGGTCACCGCCGTCGATACAGACCACAACGACCGGCCGATCGGGCCAGCGATATCGGATTCCGTTCAGTTCGATCGACATGTTGTGAAGTGTGCCGCCCAAAGTTTTTGCCTATGCCGGGTGTACGTCAAACCGCCCAGCGCCGAACGCTCGCCGAAGCAAGATCGATCAGGGTTACCGAGACAATGATGATCAGGAGAATGGCAGAGGTCTGCGCGTATTCGAATCCGCGAATCGCCTCATGCAGCACGACCCCGATTCCGCCAGCACCTACCATGCCAACCACCGATGCCGAGCGAACATTCGACTCAAAGCGGTAAAGCGAGTAGGACACCCAGTGCGGCAACACCTGTGGAATCACGCCGTACAGAATTCCTTCGAGCGAATTCGCGCCGGTCGACCGAATCCCTTCCACTGGGCGCGGGTCGATCGCCTCCACCGCTTCAGCGAACAGTTTGGCTAACACTCCGGTGGTATGCACCCACAACGCCAGCACACCAGCAAACGGGCCAAGACCGACCGCGACAATGAAGAGCATCGCAAACACCATCTCGTTGATGGCGCGTGCAGCATCCATCAGCCGGCGAACCGGCTGATAGATCCAAACCGGCGAGATATTCTCGGCGCACAAAAGGCCTAACGGTACCGCACACACCACGGCAAGGAAGGTTCCCCAAACAGCGATATGCAACGTGATGATCATTTCCTGCAAATAGATCGGCCACTCATAGAAGTCCGGCGGGAAGAACTCCCGGCTGAACACCGCCATGTTCGCCGAATCTTCGATCAGCGCCATCGGGCGAATCTCCGCCCCTTGCCATGACCAGATCAGAAGCATCAGGAAAAGTCCCCAGCCGAGCTGGGTGAGCAGCCCGGAAGTGGGGGGCTTGAGCGGAATGCGGTCGAGCGATGCGCGGTCTGTCATGATCGAAAGCGGCCCGCCAGTCGGGTCACTTCTGCGCTGCGAGTGCCGCCAGCTGTGCGTCGATATCGGCAAGCTTGGCCTTCTTGTCGGCCGCGGGCATGCGCTCATCGGACTCGATCCTGGTGCGGTCCTTGAACAACTCCAGCTGACGAATGGGAATCAGCTGAGCGTTGGTCGACACCTT
>JALREG010000420.1 GCA_023253905.1 Burkholderiaceae bacterium | reverse complement strand
AGGCTTTCGGATCGAGGAACGCGATCAGGCGTCCGCCACGAAGCACGAACTGGTCAAGCGCAAACAGCGCCGACTCGGAGATGCCGCGCGGATGCACCACCAGCAGCGTCTTGATCTCGGCATCGATTGCCTTGGCGTCGAAACCGATCTGCTTGATCTCGAAATCCCGCTCGAGTTCGTTGATGAACGCCCACTTTTCCGAGGGCGGCATCCCCATCTGCGGCATGCCGCGCGACCCAAACGCGGGTAGCGGCGTCATGAGACCGATGACCGGTTTAGTCTTGGCCCCGGCACGCGCCACCGCACGGACGATGTCGTATTCGAGCAGACGCTCACGATCCAGGTTGAGCTCGGACAACGTGACACGTTTTTCGCCCTCGCCGATCGCAAGGCCCAGGTAGAAACGTTCGCCCGAGGGCAAGGCCTGCGGCTCGATGCCGTCGAGCTGGGCTGCGTCCTCGGCATCGGAGTCGGGCGCCGGGTCCAGCCTCTCGATAATGAGCTTGCCGTCCGACTCTGCGCGCATCCGCCGCAGGAGGTCTTCCACCCGACGAGAGAAGGCGCGAAGCGGCATGGGAACCGCAGCCTCGTCGGCCGACACATAAAGCTTGACCTTGACCGGGGTTTCGATGCGGTTCAGCACCGACTTGCTGCCCTCGGAGAGCGTGTTGATCCGCCCCTGGGTGAGATCCATCCGGATGCTGACCGGCACGATCACAAGGTTAAGCCCGACCAGCGCAATGGCCACGATCAGGACCGCCGCGGGTGAGCTGACGGCCGCGCGCTGGCGGCTGATCACCGCCGCGGTGGCAAACAGCGCAAGCGCCGCCATCGAGCCGAAATAGACCACATCGCGCAGATCGATCAGGCCCTTCTGGAAGCCGTCAAACCGGGTGATGACCGACATGGAGGCAATCACCTCCATCAGCTTGACCCCGCCCCAGCGCGCGAGCAGATCGACCACCGGCTGCGAGCCGGCGAGTGCGAGCAACAGGCACAGGATGAGCGACAGCACAAAAGCCACCGCCTGATTGCGGGTGAGCGCCGAACAGAACGAGGCAATCGCCAGATAAACGCCCGCGACCAGAAACGCGCCCACATAGCCCGATGCGATCACGCCGTTGTCCGGATCGCCCAGCCAGTTGACGGTCACGATGAGCGGGAAGGTGCCTGCGATCGCCACCCCGATGAAGAGCCAGGCGGCAACAAACTTTCCGACAATCGCCTGCCAGGGGGCGATGGGCAGGGTCATCAGCAGTTCAAGCGTGCCCAGCCGCTGCTCGTCGGACCACAGGCGCATCCCGATCGCCGGGACGATGAAGAGGAACAGCCAGGGCAGCCAGGCAAAAAACGCCGTGAGCGAGGCCTCGCCGCGCTCGAAGAAGCCGCCGAATGAAAAGGTGAAGAAACTGGTGAGGAGCAGGAACACCACCAGGAACACATAGGCAACCGGCGTGGCCCAGTAGGCCGAAAATTCGCGCCGGACAATGGCTGAGAACGGGGAACTCACGATGCGACCCTCTCGTCATGACTGGGAGCGGCTTGCGAGGCCGATGGCGCTGCCGAGCCCGCCTCGGGCTCGAGATCGGAGCGGGTCACCGAACGGAAAAAATCGTCCAGGCGACCGCTGGGGACACGGGCACGCAGTTCAGCGGGCGTGCCATCGGCCACGATCCGGCCGCGGTCGATCACAATCGCCCGCGTGCAGACCTCGTCAACCTCTTCCAGGATATGGGTCGAGAACAGCACCGCCCGTGAACGCGACATGTCGCGGATCAAGGCGCGCATTTCATGCTTTTGATTGGGATCCAGTCCGTCGGTGGGCTCGTCGAGAATGAGCACTTCGGGATCGTGAATCAGCGCCTGTGCCAGGCAGGTACGCTGACGAAACCCTTTGGAAAGGGTCTCGATGCCCTGGCCCAGCACGTTCTCAAGATGACACTGGGCCACCACCCGCCGGATCGCATCGCGTTCGGCCTTACCCTGCAGGCCGCGCACGCGGGCAGCAAACTCCAGGAAGCCCAGCACGGTCATATCGGGCCAGGAAGGCGCCGATTCGGGCAGATAGCCGATCCGGCGCTTCACCTCGAGCGGCTGGTCGGCGATGCTGAAGCCGCATACCCGGACCCGGCCCGAGGTGGGCGCGAGAAAGCCTGTGATCATTCGCATGGTGGTCGACTTGCCCGCCCCGTTGGGGCCCAGGAAGCCGAGCACTTCGCCCTTGCTGACACTGAACGACACGTCGTCAACGGCCTTTTTGGCGCCGAAGCGGCGTGTCAGATTTTCAACCTCAATCATGGATCCCCCGGTCAGGTGCCGGCGTATGAACCGCCGGTCGAGGCGCGATATTGAGGCAAAAACAGAAATTTCAAGCGGGAGACCCCGGTTCGCGCCCGGGAGAATCGGTGTTCTACGCGTCAGGCCGGGCCAGCATACGAGCCAGACTCGCCACATCCGGACACTGCTCGAGCGAATCCACCTGACCGATCAGTGCCTCACCCGCGTCAGCCGACATGCCGCCGATCGCCCAGCACTTCTTGAACTTGGCGAGATGCCGCTCGCGGCTGAGCGGATGATCGGGATGACCGATCGGCGTCTCGATCCGGCGCTCCCAACGCCGGCCATCGCGCAGCCCGATCACGAAGTGTTGGGGCCAGAGCGCATTGACATCAGGGTTGTCATCGAGACTGACCGATATCCGGGCCGCCAGTGCATGCACCGCCGGATCACGCAGCCGGCCCGCCGCAAACGCCTCGGGCCCGCACGTGCCATCGATCAGCGTGATGGCACTGACATAAGGGATGCACAGTCGCGCGTAGTTGGGCGCCGGATCAGCGATATCAGGGCGTCCCACCAGCCGGTGGGTGAGCGGCGGCACGCTCGCCGACATCGACTGCACATCGTCGGGCCCGAAGCCGAGTTCAGCACGCGCCTGCTGAATCGCATCGACCGCTGCGTGGGTCAGCCGCCCGCTCGGAAACGGCTTGTGCGAGAGCCGCGTGATTTGCCACTCACGCCCCAGGCGGGGCCACCAGCCCGCGATGTCATGCTCGGTTTCGAATAGCTTGTAGTAGCCATACATGCCGGTGAGTACCTGCTGCGGCCCGGTGAGCCCCGCCATGGCCAGATCAATGGACGAGAGCCCGGCGCGGCCATTGAACCCCACCTGAAGGCCCAGCAGGAGCGACCCCTCGACATGCGCCTGCATCGTCCCCGAAGTTTGTCCGTATTGAATTCCGAAGGCATGCATCATGGTGTCGGCGCTCAGGCCTTCCATCGAGCCGAGCCCCGCCACCACACCAAAACCACCGCAGGTGGCCGGCCGGAAAAATTTCATTACGGATTTCGATGCAGCGCCGATCATGGCGGCGATCTCCACACCCAATGACAGTGCAAGGAGCAGATCGGTTCCGCTCACCGGGCGGCCCGCCGCCGAACGCCGCTCGGCATGCGCAAGCAGCGCCGGAATCAGGGTGGCCATGGGGTGCACGACCGCGGGCTCGTGCACACAATCCCATTCCAGCGCATGAATCTGATAACCGTTGGCAAGCGCGGCCTGCGGCGCGGGCAGACGTCGATCGGTTCCCCAGACGGTGGCCTGCGCGCCCTCGCCCCATCCGCCCGCCGCCCCCACCAGCGCGTCGACTTTCGGACCAGTTCCCCCTGCAATGCCGCATCCCAGGGTGTCAAGCAGAAACGTCTTGGCGCATTCCACCGCGCGCGGACTGAGGTCGGTAAAGCGCGCCCGGGCCACCAACTCGGCAAGATCACGAGTGGGATTGAAATCGGGCGACGAAAATCGGTCGCTCATGGGAGACTCCTGAAAAAGGGTTTGATGATGCCGCAGTGTCCGGTCGCGCTTCGTTCAACCTTCGATTAACCATTCCAATAGGCCGACTGCAAGCACGCCATGACAGACATCCCTGCGCCCGCCATGCCAACCGAGCCCCTCACCGTCGGACTGATCGCCCTGGCGCGAATCCGCATCGCTTATGCCGAGCGGCCCGGCACGCAGCCGCCCATCGTCTTCATTCACCCCAACCGCACCTCCAACCGCGTGTGGGACTTCGTGGTGCGCGCAAGCCGCCTGCCCAACCGAATGCTGCTGCCGGCGCTGCGCGGCCACGGCGACACCGACTGGCCCCAGACAGGCTATCGGCTGGAAGATCACCGTGACGACCTGATCGCCTTCATTTCCGCAATGTGTGAGGGACCTGCCATTCTGGTGGGACAGGCCACCGGCGCGACGCTCGCGCTCATGATCGCCAGCCGCATCCCCGAGCAGATTCGCGCAGTGGTGGCTGCGCAGCCGGCTATCGGTATTGCCGGCGCGGTGAACTCGCTGGTGCGTGATCAGGTGCTCGCTCAGCAGCGGCTTGCCAGTCGCGCAGCCGCGCAAGCGGCGCTGCCTTTTGCCGAGCGCTGGCGCCCCGAGGTGGTGGAGCACACGCTGGATCACATGCTCGCCGCCGATCCGACCGGCGGATTCACCTGGCGCTATCACGGGCCAGGCGTCTGCGATACCGAGGCCGAGCTGATGCGTGACCTCGCGGGCGACATCACCTGGAGCGGACCCACGCTGGTGTTCGGCGGCGCGGCGTCTACGGTATTGCCGGTGGACATGGCCGCCCGCGTGGCGGCGCGACTGCCCGGGGCACAGCTCACCAGCCTGGCCGCGGCCAATCACCGGCTGAGCCAGGACAACCCTGAGGGATTTGCGGGGCTCCTCGACGGGTTTGTCGAGTCGCTTGATCGCTGAAGCGGCCGTGCAGCCAGTCATGATGAGGCCGTCAGACCCGGCGCCAGGCCGAGCCGTCGGTAGATGAGGCGCATCGCAGAGGGCAGCAGAAAGAGCTGCAGCTGCCCGAGCACGAGCAGAAGCTGAAGCGAAGCATCAACCTGGCCGATCAGGAGCCCGAGCAGCAACGCCATGTTGCGAAGCCCGTTCACCAACGCCACGCTGCCGGCGATGCGCGCACCCAACCGGTAAAACGCAAGCCACCCCAGCGCCTGGAGCACAAGGCTCAGCACCGCCGTCACCACGAAGGCTTCGACCACCACCGCCGGCTCGGCCATGATGAGCAAAGCCAGGCCATCCGTGACCCCGATCGCCACCGTCACCATGAGGAGCAAGGCGCCGAGATCAAGAATTGGCGCATGACGTTCCACGCGCTCCAGTGGCACAAAGAAGCGGATCAGCACCGCACCGCCCATCGCTGTTCCCACCACCGCGAGCAGTTCCAGCGCAAGGCGCGCAGGTTCCAGCCCAGGCAGCCCGGCGAGCGAGGCATAGAACGGCAGCGTGAGGATGCCCACCGCCGTGGCGGGCAGCACCGACAGCGACAACAACTCATTGTCGGTCCCAAGGAACACGCAGTAAGGCCCCACCGAAATAATGGGTGGCGTGGCGGCAATGAGCGCGCATGCGAGCGTAACCGCCGGCGACAGCGCGCCGATCCGGGTGAGTGCAATCACCATCGCCGGGATCACCAGCGTGGTGAACAGGACGATGGAAACCGGAATCAGCGGCCGACGGATCCAGCCAAGCAGCAGTTGGCGATCCAGCCGCAGCGCGGTGAGAAACATGGCGCCCATGGAGGCAAAAATCACCAGTGGCGCCAGCAGCCTCGCCAGGTCCTGGACCAGGAGACCCGTGAGCACGCTCACGGACATGAAGAGCGTGGCGTGGCGGTTGAGCCGACGCGTGATGGCGCCGCTTGCGCTCATCCGCGAATGAAAGCGAGCGGGCCCAGAACGATCTGCGGCCAGACGGTGATGAACGCAATCAGGGCGAGTAGCAGCAGACAGAAAGGCAGCGAGGCGAGCGCCACCCGCGTCTGGGTATCGCCCGTCATTTCTTGTATGACGAACAGATTGAAGCCCACCGGCGGTGACACATTGGAGAGCTCGATGGTGATGATGATGAAGATGCCGAACCAGACTGGATTGAATCCTGCTGCCGCTACCATTGGGAGCACCACCGGCAGGGTCATGACCATGGCGGACAGGCCATCGAGCGCAGTACCCAGGATGAGATAAACGATGAGGAGCGCGAAGATCAGCATGTAGGGCGACAGGCCCAGCGAACCCACCCACTGCGCAGCCGCCGCCGGCACGCCCAGCGTTACCAGCGCGCGCGACAGAAACAATGCGCCCGCAAGAATGAGCCCGATCATGGAACAGGTGCGCACTGTAGAGAGCAACGCCCGTCCCAGCAGGCGCCAACTGAGCGTGCGCTGTCCGGCTGCGATCAGCAGCGCGCCCGCCACGCCGATGGCGGCCGCCTCGGTGACACTTGCCACGCCGCTGTACATCGAGCCGATCACCAGAGCGATCAGGAACACCACTGGCAGCAGGTCGGCCAGTGCGGCGAATTTTTCGGCCCAGCTCGCTCGCTCTCTTACCGCCGGTTGAATCGAGGGGTCGGTGACCGCACGAAACATGATCCAGAGCACGTAGAGCGCCGCAATGAGCAGGCCAGGCACCACCCCGCAGATGAACAGATCGAGGATGGAGAC
>JALREG010000353.1 GCA_023253905.1 Burkholderiaceae bacterium | reverse complement strand
GTCGGTGCCCGGTCGGCAGCCTCACGGGCTGAGCGACCGAGCGACTGAGCGGGTCAATCAAAGGTCGCTCAGGGTCGGGCTGATATCCTCAGAAGCCGCTGGAATGCCGAAAGGCGCTCCACCCTCCATCGCGTCGTTCCGAGGATGTCGTCATGAAACGTCTCGCTCTTGCCGTAGCAGTGCTCGCTGTCTCCGGTGCGCTCTACAGCGCTACCGCATCGGCGCAGTTCGCCAAACCCGATGATGCGATCAAGTATCGCCAGTCGGCCTTCACCGTGCTCACCACGCACATGGGGCGGTTGGGCGCCATGGCGCGAGGCGATGTGCCGTTCGATGCCGCGGCGGCCCAGGCGTCAGCGCGGGTGGTTGACGTGGTGAGTCACCTGCCCTGGGATGCGTTCCCGCCGGGATCGAACACCGGCGCGGCCAAGATCAAGGGTGACCCCTGGAAAGACGCCGCCACGTTCACCAAACTGCAGGGCGATCTCAAGGCTCAAACCGCCAAGCTGCCAGCCGCGGTGGCCACGCTTGATGGACTCAAGGCCCAGGTGGGTGCCACCTCGCGGGTATGCCGCGAGTGCCACGAAAATTTCCGGCAGGTTCGCTGATCAGTCGTCACGGCGGCGGGGGCTGACGCGCGCGGGGCGCTCAGCGAATCAGCCAACCGACCGCCGCACCTGAAGCAAGAAAAATCGCGAGCGCGCGCAGTCGCACTGCGAGGTTGTCTTCCGCGGGTTCGGCGTCGGCCGGCGCCTCTGCGCTGTCGCCGATGATCATCGGCCGCACCAGGCGTTTGCCGCGTATGAACCGGTGCCAGGCGATTGCAAGCAGGTGAAGCGCGATCAGGGCAATCAGCACAAATCGGTTGGCGAGATGAAACGCGGTGATGGTATCGCTCGCGCTGCCTGAGATCCACTTCCGAAGCGGTCCGTCCCACATGATGCCGTCATTGGAAAAGAGTCCGCTCACCACCTGAAATACGCACGAGGCGAGGAGCGCGTAAACCGACCACGCTGCAAGCGGTGAGTGGCCCGGGGTGTTGGCGGCGCGTCCGCGGACGTAGGCCCAAGCGGCGGTCAAGCTAGGCGGAAAGCTTGAAAAGCGCGCATAGCGCGGGCCTGCGAAGCCCCAGATCAGTCGGAAAAGCAGCAGCGTGAGGATCAGGTAGCCAAATCGGAAATGCCAATCTGTGTGACCGGTCTTGATGCTGATGATCGATCCGGCAAGGCTGAGCGCGAGCCCCCAGTGAAAGAGCCGCGTGGGCAGATCCCAGATGCGCAATGTAGAGCTATTCATCGACTCAGGCGAGTAGCAGCGCCCCCGCGAAAATGCCGATCATCATGGCGACAATCGCGAGTTTAGCGACCGTTCCCAGCAGCATGCCCACCCAGGTGGCAAGCCCGACCTGACCCGCGCGCAGCAAGTCCTGGCGGGCGACAAACTCGCCAATCGCGGCACCAGCGAGCGGCATGAACAGCAGGCCCCAGAAGCCGCTCAGCACCCCGAGGATGGCACCCACGGTCGCGCCAATCACGGCCCACTTGGATGCCCCCACCCTCCGGGCACCCATGGCGCCAGCGATCCAGTCAATGGCGATCGCTGCCAGGGCGAGCACCGAGATCACGGCGCAGACCAGCCCAGAAATCTTGGCGAAGCGATCGATCCAGGCGGCGAGCAGAATGCCGAGCAACACCAGCGGCGGCCCTGGCAAGGCCGGCATCACCGTGCCGACGAGGCCGACGGCGATCAGTGCGAAGGCAAGGATCCAGAGGGCGATATCCATGGTGAGGAAAACCTTCTACGGGGTCGCACGAGGGGCGAAGGCGGGCGTGCCGCGATCGTGAAGCTGTCCGGGTCGCGGGCCAGGGATCGCTCAGGGCAGCTCGGGCTCGCCTTCCTGGTTTTTCTTGGGCGGCTTTACCAGATCTTCACGGCGTACACCCAGCCACATGGCGATAGCCGCCGCCACGAACACCGATGAATAAATGCCAAACAGAATGCCGATGGTGAGCGCGAGCGCGAAATAGT
>JALREG010000312.1 GCA_023253905.1 Burkholderiaceae bacterium | reverse complement strand
CCACCGGTGCCGTTCCAGAAAGGCAATCGCCTCGGGCACCGCGAGCCAGGCTGAGAGGTCACGCGTGCCCTGCCACTGCAGACGCTGCTCGAAGGGTGTGCGACCCAGATAGGCTTCGAATCCGGTGTGACCGCCTGCGTGCCCGGCATAGCCCCAACTGATGACTGATGCGTCGAGGCAGTCCTGCTTTGGAGGCGCGGCATGCAGAAAGCCGGCGCCCTTGGGGGCGCATAGCCACTTGTGGCAGTTGCCAACATAGAAATCAGCGCCAATCGCGTCGAGTGACAATGCGATCTGTCCTGGTGCGTGAGCGCCGTCGATCAGGGTGAGAATGCCGCGTTTACGAGCGGCGGCGCACAGATCGGCCACCGGCAAAATGAGTGCGGTGGTCGAAGTGATGTGGCTCGCGAAAATGAGCCGGGTACGCGGGGTTGCGGCTGCCATCATCCGTTCAACGACCTGCTCCCTGTTGAAGGGGAGCGGAATCGTGACCCGACGATAGTGCGCACCGTGCTTTGCACACATTCGCTCCCAGGCGGCCTCGCAGGCGCCGTACTCCAGGTCGGTGCCCAGCACTTCGTCGCCCGGAGACAGCGCGAGCGATTGCGCCACCATGTTGACGCCGGTAGTGTCGTTCGGCAGAAAAATCAGATCGTCGGGGCGGGTCGTCAGTTCGGCGGCAAGCACGGCACGCGCGCGAAACAGCAGTTCGGCTGAACGCCGGCCCAAAAATTCAACCGGATTGCGTTCCATCTCAAGCTGCCAGCGCCACTGTGCCTCGAGTACCTCGCGAGGGCAGGCGCCGAACGAGCCATGATTCAGAAAGGTGAGCCCAGGGTCGAGCAGGAAGTGTTCGCGAAGAGACATGGGCGCGATTGGGGGAAGTCGGTCTTCCACTTTCTACGATGCGCAATTGACCTGTCAAATCAGGTCGCGCCTCGCCTTCGGCGCCCGGACGCGATAGAGTCGCGCTCCATCGTTTTCCCATCCGGAGACTGCCTTGAACGCCCCGAGTTCCGCTGCTGCTTCAGCGCTGCCATCGGCTTCACCCTCCGAGCCACCGTCGACGGCCACGCCTGACACGGGCGCTGCGCATTTCCTGGAAGGGCTCACTGATCTGGGCATTCGCTGCCTGTTTGCAAACATGGGCACCGATCATGTGAGCCTGATCGAGGAAATGGCTCGGTTTCGCGCGGCGGGGCGCGCATTACCCGAGGTGGTTCTCTGTCCCCATGAAAATGTGGCGGTCCATATGGCAGCGGGCTATGCGGCGGTTACTGGCGAGGGGCAGGGCCTACTGGTTCACGTCGATTCCGGCACGGCCAATGCTTCGATGGGCGCGCACAATCGGCAGCGCGCGCGGCTTCCCGCCCTGCTGATGGCGGGCAAAGCGCCTTATACCTTGCGCGGTGAACTCCCCGGGTCGCGGGACAACTATGTGCACTTCATCCAGGATCCGTTTGATATTGGCAGCCTGGTGCGGCCCTACGTCAAGTGGGAATACAACCTGCCGACCGCAGTCGTGGCGCGCGAGGCGCTAAGGCGCGCGCACAGTGTCATGCAGTCCGACCCGCCCGGTCCGGTTTACATGACGCTGCCCCGCGAAGTGCTGGCTGAGTCGCCTGCTGTGCCGCCAAACCAGCATTTCGATGCGGTCCGCTATGGGCCGGCCCGGCTGGGTGGGGTTGACGACGCACGGGCGGGCTTGATTGCTGACCGACTCATCGCAGCCGAGCGCCCGATCCTGATCACGTCCTATGCCGGTCGACGCGCCGAGGCCGCGGTGGCGATCGAGGAACTGGCTCGACTGTGCGGAATTCGCGTGGTTGATTACATGCCCAGCGCGCTCGGCATCTCGCGTCAATCGCCGTGCTTTGCGGGCTTTGATCCGGCGGCGGTACTGCCTGGGGCAGATGTGGGTCTGCTGGTTGATATTGATGTGCCGTGGCTGCCGCGCTTTGTGCAGCCCGAGGCGGGTACCTGGTGGGCGCATGTCGATGTAGACCCAATCAAGCAGGACTTTCCGATGTGGGGATTTGCGACCGATCTGCGCATGCAGGCCGATGTTGCCACGGTCCTACGCCAGGTCAGTGCCCTGGTGCGCGCCCGCGCCGATGACGGTTTTCGCGCCCGCGTCGAGCGGCGGATGCGGGAGCTCGATGCGGCGGCTGCTGCTCGGGCCGAGGCACTGAAGCGCGCGGCGGCCAAACCCGGCGAGGCTGGCGCGCTGTCGGCAGCCCATGTGTGCGCTGCGCTATCGCGGGCGCTGGCCCCTGATGATGTCGTGATCAATGAAGCGGTTCGAAATTCGCCAGCAGTGCTCAACCAGATCATCCGAACCGAGCCGCACAGCTTCATCGGGGGTGCCGGGGGGGGGTTGGGCTACAGCGGCAGCATGGCCTTGGGCGTGAAGCTCGCCCGGCCCCATGTTCGCGCGGTGCATGTGCTCGGCGATGGCGCGTTTCACCTCGGGACGCCCAGCTCGGTCTATGCCACGGCGGAGCGCTACGGTCTGCCAATCTTCACCGTCATTCTGGATAATGGGGGCTGGCAGGCAGTGAAGGAGGCCGTGCTGCGGGTGTATCCCGACGGTGCATCGGCGGCCGAAGACGAATATCACGCCCGACTGCAGGGTGCCACCCGCCGCTTCGAAAAGGTGGGTGAGGCCTTTGGCGCCTACGGTGAACGGTTGAGCGACCCCGCCGAGGTCGAGCCTGCTATTGCGCGGTGCCTTGCGGCACTTGATTCCGGGCGCTCGGCAGTGCTGAATGTTCAGATCGGTCTGCAATAGCTGATCACTTATTTCGGAGACTCTGATGTCCCTCATCCATTCCTCTATCGTCGCAACCCGGCTGACCGGTGTATCCGCCGCGCGTCGTCACATGCTGCCGGTCGCAGCCGCCCTGGCGGTCTCGCTCGCGGCCTCGTTCATGTCGGGGGCCGCGCAGGCCCAGACAGCAGCCGCAGACTGGCCAAGCCGTCCGGTTACGCTGGTGGTAGGCTACGCCGCCGGCGGTGGCGTGGACTTCATGGCGCGGCTTCTCGCCGAGAAGCTCTCCGAGCGTCTGCGTCAACCGGTGGTGGTGGAGAACCGCCCCAGCGTGGGGGCGGTGGTCGGCAGCACCCAGGTGGCGCGAGCCAAGCCCGATGGCTACACGCTGATGATGGGTGCGCCCGGACCGGTGATCTTCAATCACGCGTTAAATGACAAGCTGCCTTACGGTCCGCAGGATCTGGCGCCGATCTCCATCATGAGTGACTCGCCGCTGGTGTTGCTGGTGAACGCGACCAACCCGGCGACCACCGTGAAGGCGCTGGTTGCCCAGTCGCAGGCCCAGCCCGACAAGAGCAACTATGCCGCCAGTTCGGCGTCGTTTCAGCTGGCGAGCGAGCTCTTCAACAAGCTCACCGGGGCTCGTTTTGCCCACATCCCCTATAAGGGGGCGAACCAGTCGGTGCAGGCGGTGATGGGCGGCGAGGTCACCATGGCGCTGGCAGACTCCGGGCCCGCAATCACCGGGTTGCAGAGCGGCAAGCTGCGCGCGTTGGCAGTCACTGCTGCGCAACGCATGCCCGGACTGCCCGAGGTTCCAACCTTACGCGAGCTCGGTATCGACCTCACGCTTTCGCTCTGGATCGGACTTCTCGCTCCAGCAGGCACACCCACTGACATCATCAACCGCTTGCATCGCGAAATTGTTGCGATCAACCAGCTGCCCGATGTGCGTGCAAAAATCCTCGCAAAAGGGAGCGTGCCAGCCACACTCGAGCCCGCAGCCTTCGCCCAGTTGATCGCGCGGGAAATTCCGTTCTGGCGGCAGCTGGCTCGCGATAACGGCATTCAGGGTAACTGATGGTCTGCGCGTCTGGGTAGACGCCCTGCGGATCTGAGAAATCAACTGCAGAAAACGCAGGCTCGCATGATGGCCGCCTGCGATACCATCCGCCGGTTGCTATCGATCTCCCATGTCAATGATGACTTCACCTCCTACGAAGCCCTCGCAAGTGTTGATCGCCGGCGGTGGTCCGGTGGGTATCGGTCTCGCCATCGAACTCGCCTTGCGCGGCGTTCCCAGCACCGTGATTGAACGCCATGCGCGGATTCCGCCCATTCCAAAGGGCCAGAACCTCACGCAGCGCACCATGGAACATTTCCGGGCCTGGGGCGTGGAGCAAGCGATCCGTGATGCGTCGCCCATCCCGGTGTCGTTTGGCATAGGAGGTTTGACCGCCTACGGCTCGTTGCTGTCAGCCTGGCATTACGACTGGTATCAGCGGGTGATCGTGCGTCCCTACTATGCGTGCGACAACACTCGATTGCCGCAGTACGCCACCGAAGCGGTACTGCGCGAGCGCGCTTCGCAGCGGCCCGAGATCACGCTCCTCACTGGATGGACAGTGCGCGACCTCGTTCAGCACGAGACCGGGGTTGAGGTTGAGATCGAATCCGCTGACGGCGAGCGGCAAACGCTGGCGGCGCCCTGGGTCGTCGGGTGCGACGGTGCCCGTTCGCTGGTGCGAGAGCGCGCGGGCATCACCCAGACACGTGATGACCACGAAACCCGCATGGTCCTCCTGGTGTTCCGATCGAAGTCACTGAATGACCTGATTGCCCGCTACCGCGGCAAGTCATTCTTCAATGTATTGCACCCCGAGCTGAAAGGCTATTGGCAGTTCTTCGGGCGCGTTGATACCGGTGAGACCTGGTTCTTTCATTCCCCGGTTCCGGCGGGCACCACCCGAGATAATTTCAATTTCCACCAGTATCTGGAATCGGTGGTTGGCGCGCCGTTTGACTGCAGCTTCGATCACATCGGTTTCTGGGACCTGCGCTTCGAGGTGGCCAATCAGTATCGAGCAGGTCGGGTGCTGCTCGCTGGCGATGCAGCGCATAGCCACCCACCGTATGGTGGCTACGGTATTAACACCGGTTTTGAAGATGCCCGGAACCTGGGCTGGAAGCTGGCGGCCGTGCTCGACGGCTGGGCGGGTCCCGGGTTACTCGATTCCTATGATCTTGAGCGGCGCCCGGTCTTCGAATCCACCGCGCACGATTTCATTCGCAACTTTATTGAGGTTGACCGGCAGTTTCTCCACGACCATGACCCGGCCCGGGATCAGGCGGACTTCGAAGCGGCCTGGGCAGCGCGCGCAGCCGGCAGCCCGGCGGAAATTCAGGGGTTCGAGCCGCACTATGAAGGTTCACCCATCGTATTGGGCCCACCGGGCGGGCGCTGCAGCGCGGCCGGCACGCATCAGTTCACCGCGCGTCCCGGGCATCACCTTGCGCCGCAACTGGCCGCCGATGGCGGGAATCTGTTCGATAAGCTTGGTCCTGGCTACTCGCTCCTGGTCCTGGGTGAAGCAAACGACCCGCATCGATCGGGGTTGCTCTCACAGTGGGTCGGAGCGGCCGAGGCCGCAGCAGCGAAATGCGGGCTCCCGCTATCGGTCATTCGCGATACGTCTGCAGCCGCTCGTCAGGCCTATGACGCTACGCTGGTTCTCGTTCGCCCCGATGCCTTTGTGGCGTGGGCCGGGGAAGGTGCGGACACGCCTGCGGAGCAGGTCATATCTCGGGTGCGAGGTGCTTTGGCCACCGCCTGACCTCCATGAATCAAATGGCGGAGGCTAACGTCGTCCCGCTCGCCACAACCACAAGGCGTACGCGATTGCGCAGGCTACGCCAAGTGCGTAGCCCAGCCAGCGGTTTTCGAATGTCTCCAGGCCAAGGGCCGTGGCAAACAGAAAAAGACCGACCCCGCGCAGCCCGATGCCAAAGCCGGTCAGCACGCTGCGGGCGGCGGGACCACCATACAGCGCGCGGGTGAAGGCCGGCAGGACCGAACCGTTGATGGGGTAAGTGAGCAGCATCGCGCTTACCAGCGGCGGCGTGTCTGCAGCCAGAAGCAGCACGCTCGCAGCCATGGCGAGTGCGGCGCCCAGCCGGAAAACAAGTTCCATCGGCGGCACCCGAACGCCGCCCTCCGGGGGACGACCCGCTGGAATGAGCCAAGGACCGATGCCGATCGACAGCAGTCCGAGCCCGACCGTCAGGTAGCGGGGCACAGGGAGTAAAACAGTGACAGCAGTGAGCGCGAAGAAGGCCGCACTTGCGATCAGAATTGACTGCCACCAATTGAACCGCATCACGGCCAGGCCCATCGCCACGATGAACCCGACGCAGGCCGTGAAGTTGGCGAGTGTGGTCCAGCAGATTTCAGCCACACGCACGCCGGGCAAATCAATCAGCAGCAGTCCGATAAGCGGTGCCATGATCAGCGGAAAGCCGGCGATGAGGCCGCCTGCGCGATGACCGAACCGGCGCGCTGCCCAGGTGGCCGACAGCATACTGAGCGCGACCAGCGAGAGCTTGAGCGCGAGCATGGCTCAGGAAACTCGCAGCGACTGGGTTTGCAACGGGGCTGGCTTGCGGCCGAACCACCGGGCGATCATCTGTGAGAGGTCGTCGATCAGAAGAAATACAACCGGGATGACCAGCAGGCTGAGCACCGTGGAGGTGATGAGGCCACCGATCACGGCAATGGCCATGGGAGAGCGAAAACTGCCGTCCCCGCTTCCCCACTGCATGGCGATCGGCAACATGCCGGCGCCCATGGCGATGGTGGTCATCACGATTGGACGTGCTCGCTTGCGGCAGGCATCGATCAGTGCTTCGAACCGCGGCATGGGAGCGAGGGGAGGTAGCCCGTCTGCGCCATCGTGGCCGCGTCGCGCGACAATCGCATAC
>JALREG010000215.1 GCA_023253905.1 Burkholderiaceae bacterium | reverse complement strand
GGCTTGAACTGAAGCTGGTCGATATCGACGGCAAGACCGAGGTGCGCTACCGCGGGCCCAACATCACGCCCGGCTACTGGCGCGCCCCCGAGCAGACGGCCGAGTCGTTCGACGAAGAGGGCTTCTTCCGAACCGGCGATGCGGTGCTCTGGATCAACCCCGACAACCCCCACCTGGGGCTGCGCTTTGATGGCCGCATTGCCGAAGACTTCAAGCTCGCGACCGGCACCTTTGTGAGCGTCGGACCGCTTCGGGCCCGCATCATCGCAGCGGGCGCCCCCCACGTGCAGGATGCGGTCATCACCGGCCTGAACCGGAACGAGGTGGGGGCGCTCATTTTTCCATCACCCACCGTTCGCGCGCTGGCCGGGCTCGCACCGGATGCGCCCCTGGCCGAGCTGCTCGCAGCGGCCCCGGTACGTACGCATTTCCAGACCGTACTCAACACCCTCGCAGGCGCTGCCACGGGGAGTGCAAGCCGCGTGGCGCGCCTCGCGCTGCTGGCGGAGCCGCCCTCGCTCGACCTGGGTGAGGTCACCGACAAAGGATCGATTAACCAGCGTGCAGTGCTCCGGCATCGGGCTGCACTGGTTGAAGCGCTGCACGAAGGTACCCTGCCCGGCCTCTTCCTTCCGTGTTGAGTCCTCTGCCACAATAACGCCGCTTCGGGCGCGTGGTGTGTGCCCCGTATGTCACCAAAAAATATTCAGGGAGATCGCCATGACATCACGCCGTCAATTGATCCAGGCCGGTTCGGCCGCCGCCGCGCTGGGTGCCGTCGGGTCGCGCGCCTTCGCGCAGGCTGGGCTGCCCATCGACCAGGTCAAGATTTTTTATGGATTTCCACCCGGGAGTTCGGGCGATATCGTGGCGCGCCGCGTGGGTGAAAAACTTGCCGGCAGCGCATTCACCAAAAACGCCGCGGTGGTCGACAATCGGCCGGGTGCGGGTGGGCGCATCGCGCTTGATGTACTCAAGCCCGCGCCAGCCGATGGCACGCACCTCGCGCTCACGCCGTTTTCCATGCTCGCGCTTTTTCCGCACGTCTACAGCAAGCTCGGCTACGACGCCTTCCGCGACTTCGTTCCTGTATCGATGGCTGCCATCATTCAGCATGGCTTTGCGGTGGGGCCCATGGTGCCCGCAAGCGTTCGCAACCTGAAAGATTTCGCCGCCTGGGCCAAGGCCAATCCCAAAGAGGCCAACTACGGCTCGCCCGGGGCGGGCTCCACCCCCCATTTTGTTGGCGCGCTGTTTGGCATTCAGGCGGGCGTTGACATGAAGCACGTGCCTTACAAAGGCTCGGTACCGGGTGTCACCGATGTGGTGGGCGGGCAGATCGCCGCCATGGTCACGCCGCACGGCGACTTTCTCGCCAACACCCGGGCAGGCAGGATGCGCATTCTCGCCACCTCGGGCGCACAGCGCTCGCCCTTTGTACCCGATGTCCCTACCTTTGCCGAACAGGGCTTCCCCGACCTGGTGGTTGATGAGTGGTTTGCGTTCTTCGCGCCTGCCCGCACGCCCGCCCATGTTGTGGCCGCGGCCAATGCCGCGGTCAACGCCGCGGTCAAGGAAAAATCGGTGATCGATGCGCTCGCCAATGTCGGGCTGATTGCTCGCGGCAGCACTGCCGAAGAGCTTGGCCGCAGTCAGAAGGAGCAGTACGACAAATGGGGCCCGCTCATCAAGAAAGTGGGCTTTACGGCTGAATCCTGATCAGTTCGCCGCCGGATGCCGCCGATCGCACGACGGCATCCAGTACGCGGATGTTGTTCAGGATCTGTGCGCGCGTGAAGCGGTAAGGCGTTTGCCCGGCGATCGCTGCGGCCCAGGCTTCGAAGTTACGACGCACCGTGTTGACCGGCGAATAAGAGCGGGTTTGCCGCTCGAGGGCGGCATTGCAGTGCGTGAGGTCGCTCGGCAGCCCCTTGTCGACGTTACCGTTCTCTTTTACCTCCACCCAGCCATCACTGCCAAAAAAGCTCATGCGGCCGTGAAACGGAGTCGATGACAGGCAGGTGACGGCAGCGGTGACGCCGGAGTCGAATTCGATCCAGATCGATACCTGGTCGGTACCCGATGCCTCGCGCATGACCCGGGCTGTACGCGCCCTCACGGTCAGCGGGTTGCCAGCGAGTGACACGAACATGTCGGTCAGGTGGATGCCGAGCGCGGTCATGGCGCCCGCCGGCGCGTCTGCCGGGTTAATTCGCCAATTGCCTGGCGCCATGCGCGCGAAGAGGTTGTGGCTGACATTGGCCTCCAGGTGCAGCAACTGCCCCAGTTCGCCGGCGTCAATCATGCGTCGGGCTTCTTCCATTGCTGGCTCGAAGCGCCGCTCGTGGCCAATGCCGAGCACCACACCGGCCCGGTCACAAGCGGCAAGAATGCGCTCGGCACCGTCCGCGGTCAGCGTGAGCGGCTTTTCGCAGAAAAGCTGTTTGCCTGCAGCCAGCACTGCGAGCGCCTGCGCTTCGTGCTGCCGGTGCGGGGTGGCGATCACTACGGCATCGACCTGGGCATCGGCGAGCACCGCCTCCAGTGAGTCGGTGAGCGTGAGCCCGTTCTCGCGTGCGAAATCCGCCGCGGCGGCGGGCGCGACGTCCACCCCGTATGTCACGCGAAAGCTCGCGCTTTCCTGGAGGCAGGTCACGATCTGGCGGCCCCACCAGCCAAGACCGATCACAGCGGTTCTAAGCGGATTCATACGAACTCCAGGCGCAAACAGCAACAGCAGTCGGAATGATCCTCAAAAGCGCCCCAGAATGCCGGTGGCGATTCCCGGAAAGATGATGATCATCAGCAGCGTAAGCATCACGATGCCAGCGAACGGCAGCGCACCCTTGAAGATGTCGGGAATCGTGATCTGGCGATCATCGAGTGTGGCCTTGATCACGAACACTGCCACGCCGAAAGGCGGCGTGAGTAAGCCCACCTCCACCGCGATGGTTGTGATCACGCCCAGCCAAACCAGGTCAGTCTTGAAAGCCAGGAAGAGCGGCAGGAAAAGCGGCACCGTGATCAGCATGATCGAGGCTGCGTCAATCAGGCAGCCCAGCGCTAGGATAATCGCGAGGTAGATCGCGAGAATTACATAGAAATTGGCGTCGAGTGAGGCCACCCACTGCGCCAGTTGCCCGGGCACTGCAGCTACACCGAGCATGCGGCTGTACATGGTGGCGGCGATGATCAGAAAGCAGATGGTTGCAGTGACGTGGCCGGTTTCCACCAGCACCTTCCAAAGACTCGCCCAGCTGAGTTTGCCGCGTAATGCGGTGAGCAGAAACGCACCGAAGGCACCAATAGCGCCTGCTTCGGTGGGTGTGAATACGCCGCCATAGATGCCACCGATTACCGTGCCGATCAGGAGCAGGATGGGAGACAGCTTCCGGAGGGCTTCTCCGAAGCCCATTTGTGCATCGACCTGCTCGGCGAGGGCTCCGGGCCGCATCACCGCGTTTGGAAGCAGATAGGCAGCCACCACAATGCCCAGGCAGAACATGAGCGATAGCAGGATGCCGGGGATGACTCCGGCGAGAAACATATCGCCCACTGACTGATCGGTAAGCACTGCAAATAAAATCAGCAGCAGGCTGGGCGGGATCAGCATGCCAAGGAGTGAACTGCCCGCCACCACGCCTACTGCGAAGCGCGGCTGGTAGCCGTGGCGAAGCATCTGCGGCACGGAGACCTTGGTGAAGACCGACGCCGATGCAATGCTTACGCCGGTGATGGCTGCGAACAGCGCGTTGGCGGCCACCGTGGCCACCCCGAGTCCGCCGCGCAGCCTGCGGAACACCACATTGGCCACCTCGTAGGTGTCTTTTCCGATGTCGGAAATGGATACGAACATGCCCATCAGTACAAACAGGGGAATGACGCCAAACACATAGCTCGAGATGCTGTCGGCGACCGCCAGCAGCAGCAAGTTGTTGGCGACCACCGGATCGCCCTTGATGATCCACACGCCGATGTAGGACACGACGGTGAGGACGACGCCCACATAGAAACCTGCGAGCAGCAGCACAAGCATGGCCACTACCGAGAGTGCCGCAATCTCGAAAGGGGTCATGGTCGGAGGCTCATTGCGGGGAGAGGTGAATCACTTCGTTACGTTTCCAGCGCCCGAGTGCGCGGAACAGCTGAATCAGGAACTGAACGAAAGATGCTGCGCAGCCAAGCGCAACCATCAGTTCGAGTGGCCAGGTGGGGGCGGTGAAGAGGCCCGGGTTACCTTTGAAGCTGTTTTCGGTCCAGGCCTCGATCAGGCGTGGAATCTGCCCGACAAGAATGACTGCCATGAGAGCGATGCCGGCCAGCTGGCCGCAGGCGTCAAGCGCGTGGCCCCAGCGTGGGGCGCGCACCATCAGCATGCCGAGCAGGGTGTCGGCACGGATCATCTTGCCCTCGGCCATGGCATGCGTGAGCTGGAGGAACACAATGCCCACGATCGACATCTCGACAACTTCAACGACGCCAGGGACCGGCTGCGAAAAGAGGAATCGCAGCGTAACGTCGGCCGTCACCAGCATCATGAGGCCGAAGATGAGCAGCGAGCCGATGCTGTTCAGACCAGAGATCAGGCGGCTAAAGGCACGCGACAGGAACTTCATGGTTCAGATGCTGGAGGGCGCCGCCAGCCCGCTCAGGGACCCGGGCAGGCTTGGCATGCGCCCCCTCGGCGTGGGGTTCCTATTCCCGGTCCCAGTTTCGAATGACCGGCTGCTTGTTCTGGCGCATAAAATCCATGTAGGCCGAGAGCAGCTGGTCGCCCGGCAGTCCCTGCTTGTTCAAGCCCGCGGCCCACTCCTTGGCAATATTGGGCATGCCCTTGGCCCAGGCGAGCCGGTCAGCATCCGAGAGCGGCACCACCTTGCCGCCTGCATCGCGGTAGCGCTGGGGGGCGGTGGCCCCCACGTCCATCACATAGCCCCCGAGAACCTGCCCGTAGGCCAGCGCCTTCTCCTGCAGCACTTTTTTGACTTCATCGGGGAGCTTCTTCCA
>JALREG010000183.1 GCA_023253905.1 Burkholderiaceae bacterium | reverse complement strand
AAGCCCCATCGTGGCTTGCTGCAAGGCGCTAAGCGCATTCGATGCGCTACGGGCATTTCGCAAACCTACTGTTGCATTAACGTAGTCGTCGATGAGCGCAGAAACACGCTTTATCGCAGGCGTGTCAGGTGGTTCGGGCGGCTCCGGGGCTGGGGGAGTTTTTGATGCGCAGGGCAGGTTGGTGGGCGGCTTTGATGGCACCTCGGTCGTGCAGACGCACATGACCAACTCCAGGATCACCGACCCCGAGGTATTGGAGCTTCGTTTTCCTGTCCGGCTTGAGAGCTACACGATCCGTGCGGGATCCGGTGGCGCCGGACGCTGGCGAGGCGGTGACGGTGGGGTACGACGCATACGTTTCCTTGAGCCCATGACCGCATCCATTCTTTCGAATGGCCGAATTAACCCGGCTTTCGGTGCCGCGGGCGGGGCGCCAGGCCTTCCGGGTCACAATCGGGTTGAGCGCGCGAACGGAAGCACGGAGCAGCTTGGACATGCTGACGGCGCTGAACTGCTGGCGGGTGATGTCTTCGTCATTGAGACTCCCGGTGGGGGCGGATTCGGTTCTCCTTCTTGAAACTGGGATAATCGGGTTTTTGCCCGCGGCGACATGACCTCCTTCCTCACCGTCGTCGGACCCTCGGCCGTTTCGGGGTTTCGGCAGCAGCGCGCATTCGACTCACTCAAGCGCATCGAGTCAAGACTTACCGCGCTGGAAAGCCGGTATGTGCACTTTCTTTCGCTTGACCGTACAGCGGAGCCCGGTGAGCGGGAACGACTGATCAGCCTCCTCGGTTGTCAGGAACCCGCCAGCTTCGCCGAAGGCGGGACGTCAATTTTCGTCATTCCCCGTCTTGGCACCGTCTCGCCCTGGTCCAGCAAAGCGACCGATATCGTTCACAACTGCGGCATGAGTTGGGTGAAGCGGGTGGAGCGCGGTGTTGAGTACCGCATTCGCCTGCGTGGTCGGTTGCTAGGGGGGCGGTTTGGCGCGGCCGAGCGTCCCGATGCCGATGTTCTTCAACAGATGGCGGCCGCGCTCCACGATCGAATGACCGAGAGCGCGCTCCTCGAATCGCCCCCGCCTGAACAGGTGTTTGCGGCCATTCCTGGGCGTCCGATGCAGCGAATCCCGCTGATGTCTGAGGGCAGGCATGCGTTGGTTGACGCCAACCAGGAGCTTGGCCTCGCGCTGTCTGACGACGAGATCGACTACCTCGCCAGTGCGTTCCAGCAGGCGGGCCGCGATCCGTCTGATGTCGAACTCATGATGTTTGCGCAGGCGAATTCTGAGCACTGTCGGCACAAAATCTTCAATGCCAGCTGGACCGTCGATGGCAATCCTGCGACGGGTTCGCTTTTTGACATGATCCGCAGCACCCATCAGTCCAATCCGCGCGGCACAGTCGTGGCTTATTCCGACAACTCAGCAGGGTTGGAGGGAAGCGAGGCGAACCGGTTTTTCGCGACGCCCGATGGGGCCAGTCCATCGCCGCGCTACCGCTCGCATTCCGGGCTGGTGCACAGCCTTTTGAAGGTGGAAACCCACAATCACCCCACCGCGATCTCGCCCTTCCCAGGCGCCTCAACCGGGGCGGGCGGGGAGATCCGCGATGAGGGTGCCACCGGTCGCGGCGCACGCCCGCGTTATGGCCTGACGGGCTTCACAGTATCGGACCTCATGATTCCCGATGCCATCGCACCCTGGGAGTCGGCGCAGGATGTTCTTGCACCCCTTGCGTCCCGCCAACCACAGCCACCGTATGGGGCGCCTGCGCGAATCGCGAGTGCGCTTGACATCATGATCGAGGGACCGCTTGGCGGTGCCGCCTTCAATAATGAGTTTGGCAGGCCCAATCTGCTGGGCTATTTCCGTACATATCAGCAGAAGGTGGGCGATGTGGTCAGGGGTTATCACAAACCCATCATGATCGCAGGCGGTGTGGGCAGCATCGACGCCGCCCACACCGAGAAGCACGCGCTACCTGTGGGTACGCTTCTGATCCAGTTGGGGGGGCCCGGTATGCGGATCGGGCTCGGTGGCGGCGCGGCATCGAGCATGAACGCTGGCGCCAACTCCGCTGAGCTGGACTTCGACTCGGTACAGCGCGGCAACGCTGAGATCGAGCGTCGTGCGCAGGAAGTGCTGGACCGCTGCTGGTCGCTCGGGTCAGACAACCCCATCCTGTCTATCCATGACGTTGGTGCGGGTGGGCTGTCAAATGCGTTTCCGGAGATCGTGCATGGGGCCGGTCGGTCGGCGCGGTTCGATCTCGCGCGCGTCCCGGTGCTCGAGTCGGGGATGTCTCCGGCCGAGGTCTGGTGCAACGAGTCGCAGGAGCGATATGTGCTCGCGTTGGCGCCGGTTGACCTGCCCCGGTTTGAAGCGCTGTGTCTGCGCGAACGGTGTCCGTTTGCGGTAGTGGGGACGGTGACCGACGATGGACAGTTGATCGTCGAGGCCGCCGACGGTAGCCGCCCGGTTGATATGCCGATCGATGTTCTGCTTGGCAAACCGCCGCGAATGCACCGCGAGGCAAAGCGCCGCCCCCGGCAGCTCGCGCCAATCGACCTGGTTGGGTTCGAGCTCGCCGAAGCGGCTGCGCGGGTGCTGCGTATGCCGGCCGTTGCCAGCAAATCGTTTTTGATCACGATTGGTGATCGGTCCGTCGGGGGACTCAGCTCGCGCGACCAGATGGTGGGTCCCTGGCAGGTGCCGGTTGCCGATTGTGCGGTGGGCTTGGTCGATTTCTCTGGCTATGGCGGCGATGCGCTTGCGCTCGGGGAGAGGTCACCGGTCGCGGTGATTAATCCGGCAGCGGCCTCCCGGCTCGCGGTGGCCGAGGCGGTCACCAACATCGCGCCTGCGCTGGTGGGCTCAATCGACCGGGTGAAGCTGTCTGCGAACTGGATGGCCGCGTGCGGACCCGCCGACGAGGACGCCGACCTTCGCGACGCAGTCGATGCGGCGGCAGCGCTTTGCCGCACGCTTGGTATCGCAATTCCCGTTGGTAAAGATTCGCTCTCCATGCGCACGGTCTGGAACGACCCCCAGACTGGTGAGGAGCGGCGCGTGAGCGCACCGGTGTCTCTCGTCGTGACCGCGTTTGCGCCGGTTGCCGACGCTCGCCGGGCGCTGACCCCTCAATTGGCAGCGGAGCCCGGTAGCGTCCTGATCCTCATCGATCTGGGTGGGGGCCGGCAGCGGATGGGCGGTTCTGTGCTTGCGCAGGCCACCCAGCAGCTTGGACAGGACTGCCCGGATCTCGATGACCCGGATAGTCTCGCCCGGTTCGTGGCGGTCATCGATCAACTGGGCAACGAGGGCCGGATTCTCGCGTATCACGATCGGTCCGACGGCGGCCTCTTTGTCACCTTGTGTGAGATGGCGTTTGCGGGTCGATGCGGTCTTGCGCTCAACCTCGACCTGCTCACCATTGATCCCTTCTCTGCGGACTGGGGCGACTTCAAAATTCGGCCTGAACAGGTTGCGGTTCAGCGCAATGAACTCACGCTCAAAGCCCTGTTTAACGAAGAGTTGGGTGCGGTCATTCAGGTGCGCGCGGCCGATCGCGATACGGTGATGGGGGTGCTTCGATCTGCGGGGTTATCCCGTCATGCGCATGTCATCGGCAAAGTCTCGGGTGGTGACGCGCTCGAGTTTCACCGCGATGGCCGGTGCATCTGGAGCGAATCGCGCGCCGCGCTTCAAAGAATCTGGAGCGAGACCAGCTACCGAATTGCATCGCGACGTGATGACCCGGAGTGCGCACTCGAAGAGTTTGACCGAGCGGGTGACACGGCGCGCTCAGGCCTGTCTTTGGCGCTCACCTTCAACCCGGCGGAAGATCCCGCGGCGCCCTTTATTGCAACGGGTGCCCGCCCGCGTCTTGCCGTGCTGCGAGAGCAGGGCGTCAACAGTCATGTCGAGATGGCGGCGGCCTTTGATCGCGCCGGGTTCGATGCGTTGGATGTGCACATGACCGATTTAATTGCTGGTCGGGTCAGCCTTTC
>JALREG010000048.1 GCA_023253905.1 Burkholderiaceae bacterium | reverse complement strand
CGAAAGCCCTCGTCGAGTTCACACCAGGTGATTGCCATGCCGTTCGCGCAGGCGGCCGCCGCGCGGTCGGTGGTGGCGCCCGCGCGGGCGAACACGGTAGCCTCGCGCGTACCGCTCGCGGTGGCAAGAAAGCCCGTACGTGCCTTTTCAACCTGCGGCTCACGCGATCCGGCGATGATCGCACCAATGTCATCCGCAAGGATGGTAGCGGCACGACGCTGCGCAGCGGACGGCAAAGGGCGTCTGGCCGCGTCTGCGGTCCATTCGAACAATGCCCTGAGCTCGCGCCCCGCGAGCTCTCGGCTTTCCTTGGGGTCGGCGCTCATCAACATCACCAGGGTCTGTGAAAGGGGCCCCATGGTACAGTCGCCGCGACCCAGTCTCAAGGACTCCTGCAACGATGAAGCGCGCCTATCTCAGCACCGGCATCGGTCAGATTCATCTCTACGAACATGGCGAGGGCGAAGCGGTCCTCATGCTGCATGAAACACCGCGCTCGGCCCGCAGCTTCGCTCCGCTCATGCAGGCCCTCGGTTCTCGATACCGTTCGATCGCGCCCGACAATCCGGGGTTCGGTATGTCCGATCCTCTGCCCAACGACGCCACCATGGAGAGTCTGGCACGCGTCATGGTGGAGGTGCTGGATGGCCTCAAGATCGAACGCGCACATCTGATCGGCTTTCACACCGGCAACAAGATCGCTGCTGCGATGGCCGCGCACCATCCCGATCGCGTTGCCAAGACCGTGCTCATCGGCATGACTCACAGCCTGGTGGTCTCCAGACGGGCCCGCAACGCGGCCATCATGGAAATTGTCCGCAGGCACTTTGGTGGTTTCGAATCCACCCCTGACGGCAGTCATCTGCTTCGGACCTGGGGCTCGGATTTTGGCGCGCTCGCTGCGCTCTGGTGGAAGCCTGCAATGCTGGGCGCTTCTCAGATCGATGATCAGGCGCTTAGCGGTCAGGAGCAGCGTGCGATTGAATCGATTCAGTGCCGCCGGGCCATCCGAAAAATCTACGCCATGAATTTTGATTTCGATCTCGCTGCCACGCTTCGCCGCGTTCGCGCCCCCACATTGGTGATCGAGTGCTGCGTGCCTGAAGAGCTGCACCTTGGCCGCCAGGGCGAAAAAATGGTGGCCCTCATGCGCTCGGCCGAACTGCTGAGCCTCGATCACGCGGGGTTCGATGCCACCGAGGCGCACGCGGGCGCAATTGCGCGCGCGTGCCGGCGCTTCTTCAGCCGCTGAGGCCTCAACGCAGCCGCTTCGCCCGACACACCAGCCCTGGCCTGTAGCGACACCGGCCGCAGCCTCAAGTCTTCCTCTCCCCACAGGACACTCACATGGCTCCCATCCGGATCTGGCACCAAAGTTTCACCGACCTCACGGTCATGCCCATCTACCGCAAGACCCTCAGCGAACACGCACAATCCGTGATGGGGTCCGAGGCTGAAGTGCGGGTTCATGGTCTTCGGCCCGGCACCTATGCCGACGCCTGCGCGCCCATTGCTGCGATTCGGCATCGCTGGGTCGCCGCCGTGCAGGAACTGCAGGTGGCAGACGCCGCGCTGGTGGCCGAGCGCGAGGGGTTCCATGCCATGGCCATCGGTTGCTTCTTCGACCCGGGCTTACGGGAAGCGCGCTCGCTGGTCGAGATTCCGGTGGTGTCGCTTGGCGAGAGCTGCGCACTTGCCGCCTGCTCACTCGGCCGGCGTTTCGGCATGATCACGCTCTGCGCGGATCAATCGGCCGACTACTCCGACATGATTCACGCTTACGGGCTGGAGCGTCGGTTTGCCGGGGCGTTGGCGCTTGAGCCCGCGATTGACGAATTTGCGCTGGAAGCCGATGAGGACACCGCGCGCTCGATCGAAATACGGTTTGAAGAAGCCTGCGCGCGGATGGTCGCCCAGGGCGCCGACATCATCATTCCCGCCGATGGCGTGCTCAATGAATTTCTGGTGCGGCGCGGGCGGCTGAAGGCCCACGGCAACGTACCCGTGATGGACAGCCTGGGCGTCATGTTTCAACACGCCGCGTTCATGGTCCGGATTGCCCGCACCACCGGCGCGGGCGCAAGCCGCCTGCAGATGTATACCAAGCCGCCGGCCGACATGATCGCGCACGTTCGAGGCGCGGCGGGTCTTCGCCCACTGAGACACGATTTTTCAGGCGACCGCTGAGCGCGCACGGCGGAGCCCGCGGGGCGCCCCGCACCTTCAGCAGCTGAGCACCACCTTGCCGAAGAAGGCGCGCGATTCCACCAGCGCATGCGCGCGTGCGGCCTCCTCGAGCGGAAATACCGTGTCGATCACCGGTACAAGCCGGCCCTGTGCAATCAGCCCCATCACTTCCCGAAGCTCGGCGATCGAGGCATTTTTTGATCCCACCAGCCTTAGCTGACGGCGAAAGAACGGGATGATGTCAAAGGGCACCACCTCGCCCCCGTGTCCGCCCACGGTCACCATCGTACCGTCGATACACAGACACGCGAGGCTTTCGGTAAAGAGGCTCCCACCCACATGCTCCATCACCAGATCGACGCCGCGACCTGCTGTGATCGCCCTCACCTGCTCCGAAAATTTCGGCTCCGTGCGATAGTTGATCAGATGGTGAGCACCCAGCTCGCGGGCTCGCTCAAGCTTGTCGGCGCTGCCCGCTGTGGCAATCACTGTGGCGCCTGCGAGCCGCGCCAACTGCACCGCTGCGCTGCCAATGCCAGAGCCTGCGGCCTGGATCAGTACGGTCTGGCCTGCGCGCAGCGCCCCGCGCGTGATCAGCACATGCCAGGCTGTGCCGAATGCGATCTGGCTGGCGGCGGCCTGCTCAAACCCAACTGTGGCGGCAAGCGGGTTGAGGGTGCTGATCGGCACCGTGACGTACTGCGCGTAGCCCCCCGGCAGGTCCATGCCAAAGTAGCCTCCCTGCTCGCACAGGTTGTCACGGCCACTGATGCAGAACTCGCAACGCCCGCAGGGCAGGCGGCATGACACCCAGACGCGGTCGCCCTCGCGAAGCGCGCCTGGCTGGAGCGGCGACCCGCCGCGCGCGCTTCCCTCGAGCGGCCGCCCCAGGGCTGCGATCTCGCCCGCGAACTCGCGGCCCAGGATGTGGGGGAAGCGGATCGGGACCCGCGAGGTGCCAGCCCGGACATCGATATCGACATGATTCACGCCGGTGGCGCGCACGCGCACCAGCGCTTCGCCTGGTCCCGGGACGGGGGTCTTTGTTTCTTCGCAGACCAGTACGTCCGGGCCGCCGTGCTCGTGAAACCAGCTGACTTTCATGCGCATCCTGTGGATGATTGATCGGGCACCAGCGTGGTGCGACCGTGAACCATTCGCCAGGATACGATCAAGCGCCTGGCGAACGAAACCCAGACGATAAACCCCCCGCAGCCAAGGCCGCCTTGACATTTTGACGCAGCGCGGCGAGATTGCCGGCAGTCTTGCTAGCCACCCATAGGAGTTGTTCATGAAACGCAGCCTCCGCGTGATGCTGAAGTCTGTTGCCGCCGGCGCGATCGGCCTGTCGATCGCGGGCGCGGCTGTTGCCCAAGCGAAGTTCCAGCTTCGCTGGGGTCACTACCTGCCAGATGGCCCGTTCCTGCAGCTTGAAAAAGAATTTGCGGCCAATATCGAAAAGCGCACCAACGGTCAGGTGAAGATCGACATCACCTTTGCCGAGGGTCTGGGCAAGGGTACCGAGCTTCTGATGCTCACCGCGCGCGGCGGCATTGACATGACCGCCACCGCGCCGGGCTATAACCCGGATCAGCTTCGCTATTGGCGCGCCTTCCAGACGCCGCTGGTGTTCAACAACACCAAGCAGGTGATCGAGGTGCTCGAAAAAGTGGTCGAGGAGTTTCCAGTCTATCGCGGCGAAATGGACAAGATCGGCGTCGTGTGGCTGTTTCAGCAGCCCCTGGGCGAGTATTACCTGAGCGGCACCTCGCCCGCTTGCACCGCCATTGCCGACCTGAAGGGCAAGAAGGCGCGCAGCTTTGGGGCCGATATCCCCAAGGCCTTCACCGCCATCGGCGCGGTACCGGTCACGGTTCCGCCAGTGGGCGTGTACGAGGCGCTCAAAACCGGCAACCTTGACTACTCGTTCATCAACCCGGGCAATATCCAGTCGCTCAAGTTGAATGAAGTAGCGAAGAACCACTGCGGTCCGGTCATGGCAATTTCGGGCCACAACATCACGATCAGCAAGCGCACCTGGGCACGCCTGCCTGCTGACATCCAGAAAATCTTCCTCGAGGAAGGCAAGGCCACTCAGCAGGCCTACATGAACTGGGTGACTGATTTTGAAACCAAGGCGGTTGCCAATATTCGTGCACAGGGTGGTAATGTCGTGCCCATCTCCGCGCCCGAGCTCGCGAAGTGGCGCGCCGCTGCGCCCGACTTCCTTGCCGACTGGGAGAAGGCCACCGCCGCAGCCACGGGCGATGCCGAGACGCCCCGCAAAGTTGCAGCACGCTGGCGCGAACTGATCGGCAAGTGATCGGTCGCTGGCGCTCGACCACCGCCCGTTCTGGCGGTGGTCGTTTTCTTTGGACGCCTTGAATGAAAGATTTCAGACAGCTGGTGCAGACCACGGCGCTCGGACTGCTACTCCTCGGTGCGGTCGGACTGATCCTGTCCATGGTTCTGGGATTCGCCGACGTTGTTGGCACCAAGTTTTTTGATTACCCGGTACCGGGAACGCTTGAATTCACCGAAAGCACCATGGTGCTGGTGGTGTTCGGTGCGCTCGCTTTCACACAATCGAAACGCGGCCATATCCGGGTCGAAGTCTTCTACAACTTCGGTGGCCCTCGCACCCGGGCGTTGCTCGATGCCTTCACGCACCTGGTGGCGCTTGTTTATTTCGGCCTTCTCTGTTGGCTGGGCTTTCAGGAAGCGATTTACAGCTGGGAAATCTCGGAGGCCTCCATGGGGACCATCCGCTTCCCGCTTTTCCCGGCTCGCGCGCTGCTTGCGGCTGGCACGGCGCTCCTTCTGCTGCAACTGGTGATCGATATTTCCGGCGATCTTATGAGAGCGATCAATGGCGATGAGGGTGTCAGTACTCCCCCCCCGGACACCCAGGCATTTCAGTAAACGACGGCGAAGCAGCCGTCGCCTACCTTTTTCTACCAGGACCCCCAATGGCCATGTTCTCACCGGAAGTCACCGGCTACATCGTTGTGAGTGGCTTGTTGCTCGCGCTCATGATGGGCGCACATATTGGCGTGGCGCTGGGGCTTGCAGGGTTTGCCGGCATCTATCTCTCGGTGGGGCCCGATGCGGCCTTTGCCCAGCTCACCGCCATTCCATTCGGGACCACCAATTCTTTTGCGCTGGCGGTGATCCCGCTCTTCATCCTGATGGGATCCTTCGCAACCGTCTCGGGCATCACCACTGAACTGTTCCGAATGGCCTACGTTTGGCTGGGCTCGCTGCGAGGCGGGCTTGCGATGGCAACCGTCATGTCTTCAGCCGCGTTCGGCGCAGCTTCAGGCTCCACCATCGTGAATGCCGCGGTCTTCACCCGCATGGCCATGCCCGAGATGGCGCGCTTTGGTTATGACGTTCGCCTGAACGCGGGCTGTATCGCCGCAGCAGGCACGCTGGCTGCCCTCATTCCGCCCAGCATCCTGATGGTGGTTTATGCGGTCATCACCGAGCAATCCATCGGCAAGCTCCTGATCGCGGGAATCGTGCCTGGCATTCTGACGGCTGTCATTTATTGCACCGGCATCTACATCCTCGCGCGTGTGCGCCCCGACCTGGCACCGCTAGCCAACCTTCAGTTCACCTGGACCCAGCGCTTCGAGGCGCTCAAGGGCGTCTGGGGCATTTTGATTCTTTTCATTCTGATTGTGGGTGGCATTTATGGCGGCTATTTCCCCGCCACCTACGCCGGCGCGGTCGGCGCATTCGGCGCCTTCCTGATCGCGCTCTCAAAGCGTCGCATCACCGGCAAGGCCATGTCGGAGGTTCTGAAAGAGGCTGCGGTGACCACCTCAGTCATCTTCATCATCGTGATCGGCGGCATTCTCTTTGCGCGCTTTCTCACCTATTCAGGACTGGTCACCACGATTTCCAAGACCATTCTCTCGCTGGGCGGCTCGAAGTACATGTACCTGCTGGGTTTCATCGTGCTGTTCACCATCCTGGGCTGCTTCATCGAGCCGATCGCCATCATGGTGATGACGCTTCCCATCATGTTTCCGGTCATGAAAGAAGCCGGGTTCGACCCTATCTGGCTCGGCGTCGTCTCCGTCAAGCTTGCAGAGATCGGGGTGCTCACGCCACCCGTTGGGCTCAATGTCTTTGTCGTAAAGAGTTCGTCGCCCATACCGGTCACATTGGGCCAGGTGTTCGCAGGCGTCACGCCCTTTATCGTGCTCGATTTTCTGTCGCTGGGGCTCTATGTGATCTTCCCTGAAATGATCACCTGGCTCCCGAATCTGATGTCGCCCAACTAAGGGTCAGACGATCGCAGGCGAATGCACGATTTCGCTATCCGGAATTCGATACAGGACCTTTCTCATGCCGATTGAAGTTTTTCGCGGACAGACCTTTGCGTCGCGCGTTCAGGTGCTCATCATCGGGGCGGGTGCCTGCGGCACGATCGCTGGCCTGGCGGCCACCGAG